>NZ_JBSHAM010000011.1:0-161768 GCF_053611505.1 Amycolatopsis sp. NPDC054798
GGATTGATCCGGTGGGCCGCTTCGGCTCAGTGCTCAACTCCTCCGAGGGCTCAGTCCTCGGGGAAGATCACCACGCGACGCTTCGGGTCCTCGCCCTCGCTCTCGCTCGTGACGCCCTTGACCGTCGCGACCGCGTCGTGGACGACCTTGCGCTCGAACGGGCTCATCGGCTGCAGGCGCACCCGCTCGCCGCTCGACAGCACCGACTCGGCGGTGGACCGGCCGAGCTCGCGCAGCTCCTCCCGGCGGTCCGCGCGCCAGCCGGCGATGTCCAGCATCAGCCGGCTGCGCGAGCCGGTCTCCTGCTGGACCGCGAGCCGGGTCAGCTCCTGCAGCGCTTCGAGCACCGTGCCACGGGGACCGACCAGCTTCTCCAGGTCGTCGCCGCCGTCGATGCTGACGATCGCGCGGCCCGCTTCGACGTCCAGGTCGATGTCGCCGTCGTAGTCCAGCAGGTCCAGCAGACGCTCGAGGTAGTCGCCGGCGATGTCGCCCTCTTGCACGAGAGCGTCGTCACCGCCCGCCTTCGGCTCGGCCGAAGCGCTCGTCTCTTCCTGATCGGCGTCGATCGTGTCGACCGTCTCCGACATCTTTAGTCTCCTCTCCGAACCCGAAGCGTCAGCGACGCTTCCGGCCCGACTTCCTGTTCGAGTCCTTGAGGAGCCCGGGCACCCCGGTGCCGTTCTCCTTCGATCCGTTCTGGGTCGACGTCTGCTCCGGCGCGCTCTCCGCCGCTTCGTCCGTCTTGTTCTCCGAGGAGGTGGCACCACCGGACTTGGCGGAAGACGCGGTCTGCGCGAAGCCGTGCGCCGAACCCGCCTTGGTCACCTTGCCCTGCTGCCCCTGCTGGTTCTTCTTCTGCTGCACCGGCTTCTGCCCGACCTTCGGCGCGGTCGGCTTCTGGCCCGGCTTCGGGCCGAGCGACGCGCGCTTCTCGGCGGCCTCTTCCTTGCGGGCGGCCTCTTCCTTGTCGATCTTCGTGTAGACGAGGCGCTGCTGCATGAGCGTCCAGCCGTTGTTCGCCAGCCAGTAGAAGAGCAGGCCGAGCGGGAAGAAGGCACCGAACACGAGCACACCGAGCGGGAAGATGTACATGGTGAGCTTGTTCATGATCGCGGTCTGCGGGGTGCCCGCGGCCGAGGCGTTCTGCCGGGAGACCGAGTGCCGCGCGGTGAGGTGCGTGGCGATCGAGGCGATGATCATCAGCGGCAGCGCGACCGGGAGGACCTCCCAGTGCCAGCCACCGTTCGCGACGTTGCCAGCGACGGCGCCGACGCCGTTGTTGACCGCCTCGCCCATGTTGACGCCGAACAGCTTCGCGCTGACATAGGAGTGCACGTCCTGCGCGTTGAAGAAGTAGTTCTCGGTCTTGTCCCCGCCGCCGGGGGGCGGCATGGTGAACGCGCGGAGCACGTGGTTCAGACCGATGAAGACCGGGATCTGAAGGATCATCGGAAGGCAGCTGCCGAGCGGGTTGACGCCGTGCTCGCGCTGGAGCTTCTGCATCTCCTGCGCCTGGCGCTGCCGGTCGTTCGCGTACTTCTTCTGGATCTTCTTCATTTCCGGCGCGAAGTCTTGCATCTTCTTCATCGACCGGACCTGGTTCACGAACGGCTTGAACATGATGCCGCGGACGGTGAACGTCAGGAAGATGATGCCGAGGATCCACGAGATCGCGGTCGCTTCCCCGAAGACGAACCCGAAGACCTTGTGCCAACACCACAAGATGAAGGACACGGGGTAGTAGATGAAATCGAGCACTGAGCTACTCCTCGATCGGTGTTTCAGGCGTGCGGTGCCGCCACGAGAACTTCTCGGGCACCGGGTCGCGGCCGGGCGGGGTCCACGGGCCGCAGCGAAGCAGCCGGCGCAGCGCGAGGTAGGAGCCGCGGGCCGCGCCGTGGCGGGTCAGGGCTTCGACTGCGTACGCGCTGCAGCTGGGATAGAACCGGCAAGCCGGGGGAAGAAAGGGCGAGATCGCCTTGCGGTAGAACCGCACAGGAAGGAGCAGCACCCACGCGACCGGTCCCGGCCGGGGCGGCTTCTCATCCTCTGGTGCTTCGGTGGTGCTGTGCTCGGAGGTGGCGTCCATGGCCGTTTACACCGCTGATCCGTGGTCGGGTGCCGCGTCCTGCTGACGCGGCTGCCGGGGAGCATCGGCCCGGGCCGGACGGCCGGACGGCGCGAGGCCGAGCCGGCGCAGCGCGGCGTCGAGATCCGCGCCGAGCTCCGCGCTCGAGGCGGACGCCGCCGGAGGCAATGCCCGTACCACCAACGAGCTGCCCGCGGGCAGTGTTCCGAGACGCGCGGAAACGAGGTGCCGCAACCGCCGGGTCACCCGGTGGCGCACCACCGAGTTGCCGACGGCCTTGCTCACCACAAAACCCGCCCTGGCCGCGAACGAAGCGGCCACGGACGGGTCCGTGGTCAACGCATGGACGACGAGGCGGCGCCTGCCGGCTCGGGACCCCCGGCGGAGGACGACCCGGAAGTCCTCGCTCCGCCGCAGACGTGCGCCAGCGGGCAGCACGACGCGGTTGCGCGGAGCCGGATCAGGCGGACAGCTCGGCGCGGCCCTTGCGACGGCGCGCCGCGAGGATCGCCCGGCCCGCACGGGTCCGCATGCGCAGGCGGAAACCGTGGGTCTTCGCGCGGCGACGGTTGTTCGGCTGGAAGGTGCGCTTGCCCTTGCTCACTGCTTCTCCTGTGTCTCGGCCGTCGGGCGACGGCGGATTCCCCGGCGCCCGGCGTGTCGTGCGGGTCGCACGGAAGTTCGTGCTGTCTCCTACCACCGGGTGGTCTCGTCACGACGAGCGACGACATACGTAGGCACGCGAAACGCACCCGTCGCATACGGGAGACCTTACGAGGGTACGCACCCCGGTCGTGAACGCTGCAGGCGCCCCTCCGCCACCCTCGGCGACCGACCGGCGAGACTGCCTCCTGGCACGGCGCGGCACCGAATGGCAACACGCCGTACACCGTGAAATGCTTGCGCAGCACCACGTCTTGTGGCATCGAGCAGGGCTTGTTAGCGTGCCCCTCTCGGCCTCCGGGCAGGACTGATCCGAGGTCGCCGGCGCCGGGGGGTGTGGAGGCGCCCGGGGAGTACGCCGAGCCCGCAGGTGGCGTGGCTGCGGACGGCCGTACATTAGTGCACAGCTGTGGACAACTTTGTGGATATCGCTGTGCCGTCGCGCGGGTGAGTCCGGACCGCGTGCTCGAGGCGAGCTTCCAGGACGTGCTCGGGGTGGTCCGGGGTGTGCACGCCGACGAGGGGAGGGGAGTCAGACCGGTGTCGGAGCACCAGCACAATCTGGGCGTCATCTGGGAGCAGGTGGTGCGGGAGCTGTCCGACGGCACCCTCTCCCCGCAGCAACGAGCCTGGATGCGGGTGACCCGGCCGATCGGCCTCCTCGACGGCACCGCGCTGCTCGCCGCGCCGAGCGATTTCGCGAAGGAAGCCATCGAACGCGCGCTGCGCACCTCGATCACTGAAGCACTGTCCCGCCGGCTCGGCCGTCCGGTGTCGCTCGCGGTGAAAGTCGACAGCACCGAACCGGTCGCGCCTGCGCCCCGCTACGCGGCGTCACCCGCCCGGGTGGAAAACGACGCCCCTCGGCCGGAGCCGGTGCCGCAACCGAGCCCGCACACGGAGAACGGCCAGGCCGACCACGTGCGCCCGCAACGCCCGAAGCCGATGCCGCCGCCGCGCCGGCCTCAGGTCGACGCGGCCGGTCTTCCACCGGCGCGGGTCGAACCGCCGCCACCCCCTCCGCAGCAGCCGGTGCACCCGGCCCTGGACGACATCGACGACCCGGACGAGGAAGTCGACGAAGAGGGCGAAGCCCTGGCCACCGCCAACGAGATCTGGCCCCGGTTCGCCGGACAGCCGATCGCCGGGCAGCCCTACACCGCGCCCGCGCAGCCGCAGACGTCGAAGACGAAGCTGAACGAGAAGTACAACTTCGACACCTTTGTCATCGGCGCGTCCAACCGCTTCGCGCACGCCGCCGCGGTGGCCGTGGCCGAGGCGCCCGCCCGCGCGTACAACCCGCTGTTCATCTGGGGCGAGTCCGGGCTGGGCAAGACGCACCTGCTGCACGCCGTCGGGCACTACGCGCAACGGCTGTTCCCTGGCATGCGCGTGCGCTATGTCTCGACCGAAGAGTTCACGAACGACTTCATCAACTCGCTGCGCGACGACCGCAAGGTCGCCTTCCAGCGGCGCTACCGCGACGTCGACATCCTGCTGGTGGACGACATCCAGTTCCTGGAGGGCAAGGAAGGCACCCAGGAGGAGTTCTTCCACACCTTCAACACGCTGCACAACCAGAACAAGCAGATCGTGGTCAGCTCCGACCGGCCGCCCAAGCGGCTGGAAACCCTGGAGGACCGGCTGCGGACGCGGTTCGAATGGGGCCTGATCACCGACATCCAGCCGCCTGAGCTGGAAACCCGGATCGCGATCCTCCGCAAGAAAGCGGCGCAGGACCGGCTCGCGGTGCCCGGCGACGTGCTGGAGTTCATCGCGTCGCGGGTCGAGGCGAACATCCGCGAGCTGGAGGGCGCGCTGATCCGCGTCACCGCGTTCGCGTCGCTCAACCAGCAGCCGGTGGAAGTCGGGCTCGCCGAGATCGTGCTGCGCGATCTGATCCCGGATTCGCACACGCCGGAGATCACCGCGCCGACCATCATGGGCGTCACCGCCGAGTTCTTCGACGTGACGCTCGACGAGCTGTGCGGGCCCGGCAAGACGAAGGCGCTCGCCACGGCCCGCCAGATCGCGATGTACCTCTGCCGCGAGCTGACCGAGATGTCGCTGCCGAAGATCGGGCAGACCTTCGGCGGCCGCGACCACACGACTGTCATGCACGCGGACAAGAAGATCCGCAAGGAGATGGCCGAGCGCCGGCGGATTTACGACCAGGTGCAAGAGCTGACGTCGCGGATCAAACAGCGGGCGCGGCAGTAGCCGACTGCTGCGTTTGGACACTCGCTTGTAGACACTGACCCGCCGAAAAGGACGCCACGGAGCCGCCGTGGCGTCCTTTTTTGTTGCCATGACTGGCTTCGCGCACGAAGCGTGCGTACGTACGGCTGTGCGAGTGAAGGCGCGTACGCCGATCTGTGTATCCACAGACGTCCACAGCCTGTGTACACAGAATTTCTCAAACTTATTGATACACAAGGGGTTTTCCCCAGGGTGTGGGCAGTTTGCCCACAGTGCCAACAGATCTCAGAGCTGCGACGACTCGGATTTTCTCCACATCCCGCCCACACCGAATCCACAGGTTGTCCCCAGGGTTGTCCACGCGGATTCCCCAGGTTGCCCACAGGTGATCCACAGCTGTGGTTCGTCACTCAGGAGGGCGATCCCGGCCGCTTCGGCTGCCCCCAGAGCCTGGGTACAACTCGGCCTGAACCTGGGGACAACCCTGGGGACAACTGGGCCCGACTGTGGATGAATCGAGCAGGGCTCGAAACCATCCACGGATCGGCCGAACCATCCACCGATCCGCCACCAGGGCTCTCCACAGCCCGCCGCACCCTACGACCAGCGCGAACGAGCTCTGTCCACACAATCCACAGCCCCTATTACTGCTACTGGTTTTTCATCTCTTCTAAGAAAGAACAGAACAAAAACAGGCGGAGGACGAAACTGGGGACAAGCCGAGATTCGTGTCGTCTTGTCGACAAAGTGAAGGGGAGGCCGAGGTGACGGCGACCCCGGCGACGGCCTAACGTGGATGTCTGCAGCTGGTCCGTTCCCGCGCGGGGCGGACCGGACCGGCGGGGACCCGGTCGCGCGCGGTGCTCACGACTGGTGCCCGGCGACCCCTTCACGAGCCGAGGGGCTCGGCTGTCGAAAGGAAGCGCGCATGAAGATCCGCGTCGAGCGCGACGGGCTCGCCGACGCCGTCGCGTGGGTGGCCAGAAGCCTCCCGTCCCGGCCTCCGGTGCCGGTGCTGGGCGGTGTTCTCCTCGACGCGGGCGCGGACGGGGAGTCCGACGCGCTCACGGTCTCCGGCTTCGACTACGAGGTCTCGGCCACGGTCGGCGTGCCCGCGACCATCGCCGACGGCGGGCGGCTGCTGGTCTCCGGCCGCCTCCTCGCCGACATCACCAAGGCGCTGCCCGCGCAGCCGGTGGAAATCTCCGTCGACGGCGCCCGCGCCACCATCACCTGCGGCAGCGCCCGGTTCAGCCTCCCGACCATGCCGGTCGAGGACTACCCGCAGTTGCCGTCCCAGCCCGCGCACGCGGGCGAGCTCACCGGCGACGTCTTCGGCCAGGCGGTCACCCAGGTCGCCACCGCGGCCGGCAAGGACGACACGCTCCCCATGCTCACCGGCATGCGGCTGGAGATCTCCGGCGAGACGCTCACCCTCGTCGCCACCGACCGGTTCCGGCTCGCCATGCGCGAGTTCACCTGGAAGCCGGCCGAGGGCCTGTCCGACGCCGCGGTGCTCGTCCCGGCGCGCACGCTCGCCGAGGCCGCCAAGACGCTCGGCGGCGCGGGCACCACCGTGCAGCTCGCGCTCGCTTCCGGCGACGGGCTGCTCGGCCTGTCCGGGGCCGGCCGCTACACGACCACCCGGCTGCTCGACGCCGAGTTCCCGCCGTACCGCCAGCTGCTGCCCGCGAACCACACCTCGCGCGCGGTCATCGAGGTCAGCGCGCTCACCGAGTCGATCAAGCGCGTTTCGCTGGTCGCCGAGCGCGGCACCCAGGTCCGGCTCGAGTTCGGCGACGGCTCCCTGCGGCTGTCCGCCGGCGGCGACGACGAGGGCAGCGCCGAAGAGGAACTCCAGGTCGACTACGAGGGCGAGCCGGTCACCATCGCGTTCAACCCCGGCTACCTCGTCGACGGCCTCGGCGCGCTGCACAGCGACCGGGCCGAGCTGACGTTCACCACGCCCAACCGGCCGGCGCTGATCAAGCCCGCCGACGCCGAGGGCAACGTCGTCCCCGGATATCTCTACCTGCTCATGCCGGTCCGGCTGCCGGGCTGAGCGGCGCGCGTCCAACCGAGGAAAACCGATCCAATCCAAAGGGGATCTCATGGTTCAGCTGGGTCTCGTCGGCCTGGGCAAGATGGGCTTCAACATGCGCGAGCGGCTGCGTGCCGCCGGGCACGAGGTCGTCGGCTACGACCGCAACGCCGACGTCAGCGACTCGACCTCGCTCGAAGACATGGTTTCCCAGCTGGCCGGTCCGCGGATCGTGTGGATCATGGTCCCGGCCGGTGAGCCGACCCGGCAGACCGTCACCGAGCTGGGGCAGCTGCTGTCCGAAGGCGATCTGGTGATCGACGGCGGCAACTCGAAGTTCACCGACGACAAGCTGAACGCCGATCTGCTCGCTTCGCACGGCGTCGGCTACCTCGACTGCGGCGTCTCCGGCGGCGTGTGGGGCAAGGACAACGGCTACGGCCTGATGGTCGGCGGCGCGGCGTCCGACGTCCAGCGCGCGATGCCGATCTTCGACGCGCTGCGTCCGGAAGGCCCGCGCGAGGAAGGCTTCTCGCACGCTGGCTCGGTCGGCGCCGGGCACTACGCGAAGATGATCCACAACGGCATCGAGTACGGCATCATGCAGGCCTATGCCGAGGGCTTCGAGCTGCTCGAAGCCGCGAAGACCGTCGACGACGTGCCTGCCGTGATCAAGGGCTGGCAGCGCGGCACCGTGGTCCGCTCCTGGCTGCTCGACCTGCTGGTGCGCGCGCTGGACGAGGACCCGGATCTGGACGACCTCGAAGGTTACGTCGAGGACTCCGGCGAAGGTCGCTGGACGCTGGAGGAAGCGGTCAACAACGCGGTTCCGGCCCCGGTGCTGTCGGCCGCGCTGTTCGCCCGGTTCTCCTCCCGGCAGAAGGACTCCGCCGCGATGCGTGCCGTCGCCGCGCTGCGGAACCAGTTCGGCGGGCACGCTGTGAAGAAGGCCGGGAGCTAGCTCCCGCGGTCCCCGCCCGTGTATCTGCGACATCTCCAGGTCACCGACTTCCGGTCCTGGCCGCTGGCCGACCTCGCCCTCGAACCGGGGCCGGTCGTGCTCGTCGGCCAGAACGGCCGGGGGAAGACGAACCTGCTCGAAGCGATCGGCTACGTGGCGACCCTCGGTTCGCACCGGGTCGCCACGGACGCTCCGCTCGTCCGCCACGGCTGTGAACGCGCGCTCGTCCGGGTCGCGGTCGTCAACGAGGACCGCGAGCTGACGGTCGAACTCGAGATCACGCCCGGCCGCGCCAACCGTGCCCGGGTGAACCGCGGCGCGGTCGGCAAACCGCGCGACGTGCTCGGCATTCTGCGTACGGTGCTGTTCTCTCCGGAGGACCTCTCGCTCGTGCGCGGCGATCCGAGCGAACGCCGTCGGTTCATGGACGAACTGCTCGTGCTTCGCGCGCCTCGGTACGCGGGCGTGCGCGCGGACTACGAGAAGGTGCTTAAGCAGCGCAACGCTCTTCTTAAGACTGCGGGCAAACGCCGTACTGGTCGCGAAGACCCGTACGCGCTGTCGACGCTCGACGTGTGGGACGACCATCTCTCGGTGGCTGGCGCGCAACTGCTGGCGGCACGGTTGAACCTCATCGCAGACCTCGCGCCGTACACCGCCGACGCTTATATGGGAGTCGCGCCCGACTCTCGCCCGGCGAAGATCGCGTACAAGTCTTCGCTCGGCGAAGCGCTTCCGCCGTCGTACGGCGTGCCTGGCGGAGAGCGTGCGGACGCAGAGGTACTGCGCGAGCTGTTGCTGAAGGCGTTGGCCGACACGCGGCGGCAGGAGCTGGAGCGAGGGATCAGTCTTGTCGGCCCGCATCGGGACGAGCTGGAGCTGATCCTCGGCGAAGCCCCGGCGAAGGGGTACGCCAGCCACGGGGAGTCGTGGTCGTTCGCGCTCTCCTTGCGGCTCGGAAGTTACGAGCTTCTGCGTGCCGAAGCGGGCGAACCGGTCTTGTTGCTGGACGATGTATTCGCCGAACTCGACCGCAAGCGCCGGGCTCGGCTGGCCGAGGTCTCCGCGAGCGCCGAGCAGGTGCTCATCACCGCCGCGGTGGCCGAGGACGTGCCCGAGGAGCTCGCCGGGGCGAGGTTCACAGTGGCCGACGGGGAGGTGAACCGTGTCTGAACAGCCACAACGACCACGCGGGGTGACCGGGGTCACGCGGGTTGCCCACCGATCTGGGGACAAACCTGTGGACAGTGTGGATAAACCCGGAGCCGCGTTATCGCCGCGCGTGACGAACCGGCCGGATGGCGGTCTTGACACCCCGGAAGCGGGAGATACCCCCCGAAATCCCGCGCGTGGCGCGACTGAGCGTGACAATTCCACTGGGCCGAACGGGACGGCCGCTGGGGACAAACCGAGCGGCCGCGACCTCGCGCACGCCGCGCTCGAAGCGGCGAAGGCGAAAGCCCGCGAACGCGGCGCCCCGCCGAACCTCCGGCGCGGCCGGATCAATGGCGGCGGCGGACAGAACCGGGCGCGGCGGCGCTGGTCCGGTCCGGGCGCGGACCCGCGCGACCCGCAGCCGCTCGGCCGGCTCGTGTCGCGGCTGATCTCCGACAGCGGCTGGCAGGACACGATGACCAACGCGCGCGTGTTCGGGCAGTGGGCCCGGCTCGTCGGCGAGGACGTCGCCGAACACGCCCAGCCGGTGGCGTTGAAAGACGGCGAGCTGACCGTCCGCGCGAGTTCCACCGCGTGGGCGACGCAGTTGCGGTTGCTGCAGGGCAAGTTGCTGGCGAAGATCGCCGCGGGCGTCGGGAACGGCGTGGTCAAGCGGATGCGGATCCAGGGTCCGACCGCTCCGAGCTGGCGGAAAGGGCCCCGGCACGTGCCTGGTCGCGGGCCGCGTGACACGTACGGCTGACGGGGCTTGCGCTCCGGCGGATGAGTTCCCCGAGAACCGGGCCGCGCGGCTTCGGATACGAGATGACTCAACTGAGGGTGATTTCGTCCCTCTGCGACCGGCTGAGGGGTGTCCTAGCCGCATGTGAGCGCGTGCGGGCAAGTACACTGTTGTAGTAGCGGGCGTCCGCTCGGGCGAGACGAGGAGAAACAACGCCGGTGACCGAGAACAAGAGCGAGTACAACGCGTCGTCCATCACCGTGCTCGAAGGCCTCGAAGCAGTTCGCAAGCGCCCCGGCATGTACATCGGTTCCACCGGTGAGCGCGGTCTCCACCACCTGGTCCAGGAGGTGGTGGACAACTCCGTGGACGAGGCGATGGCGGGGTACGCCACCAAGGTCGAGGTTACCCTGCTCGCCGACGGCGGGGTGCGGGTAGTCGACGACGGCCGCGGCATCCCGGTCGACATGCACCCCAAGGAGAAGAAGCCGACCCTCGAGGTCGTGCTCACCATCCTGCACGCGGGCGGCAAGTTCGACAGCGACTCCTACGCGGTGTCCGGCGGTCTGCACGGCGTCGGCGTCTCCGTGGTGAACGCGCTCTCGACGAAGCTGCTCGCGGAGATCAAGGTCGGCGGCCGCAGCTGGCGCCAGGAGTACACGAACCAGGTCCCCGGCCCGCTCGAGGACCTCGGCCCGGCCACCGACACCGGCACCACCATCACGTTCTGGGCCGACGGCGACATCTTCGAGACCACCACCTACAACTTCGAGACCATCTCGCGCCGGCTGCAGGAGATGGCGTTCCTGAACAAGGGCCTCACCCTGTCGCTGCGCGACGAGCGCGTCGCCGACGAGGAGACCGAAGAGGACGCCGCGGGCAAGCAGGCCAGGGTCAAGGAAGTCGTCTACTGCTACCCGGGCGGGCTCGAGGACTTCGTCAAGCACATCAACGGCAGCAAGGACCCGATCCACGAGAGCGTCATCTCCTTCGACGCCAAGGGCTCCGGCCTCGAGGTCGAGGTCGCGATGCAGTGGAACACCGGGTTCACGCCGTCGGTGTACACCTTCGCCAACACGATCAACACGCACGAGGGCGGCACGCACGAAGAGGGCTTCCGCGCCGCGCTCACCCGCGTGGTCAACGCGTACGCGCGCGAGAAGAAGCTGCTCAAGGAGAAGGACGCCAACCTGACCGGCGACGACGTGCGCGAGGGTCTCGCCGCGATCGTGTCGATCAAGCTGGCCGAACCGCAGTTCGAGGGCCAGACGAAGACCAAGCTGGGCAACAGCGAGGCCAAGACGTTCGTGCAGCAGCAGTCGAACGAATGGCTCGGCGACTGGTTCGAGCGCAACCCGAGCGAAGCCAAGACGATCATCAACAAGTCGATCTCGTCGGCGCAGGCCCGGCTCGCCGCCCGCAAGGCGCGCGACCTGGTGCGGCGCAAGGGTGCACTGGAGATCGGCGGCCTGCCGGGCAAGCTCAAGGACTGCCGGTCGAACGACCCCGGCGAGTGCGAGCTCTACATCGTGGAGGGCGACTCGGCAGGCGGTTCGGCCAAGGAAGGCCGCGACTCGATGTACCAGGCGATCCTGCCGATTCGCGGCAAGATCATCAACGTCGAGAAGGCCCGTATCGACCGCGTCCTCAAAAACACCGAGGTCCAGTCGCTGATCACCGCGCTCGGCACCGGCATCCACGACGATTTCGACCTCTCGAAGCTGCGCTATCACAAGATCGTGCTGATGGCCGACGCCGACGTCGACGGCCAGCACATCACCACGCTGCTGCTGACCCTGCTGTTCCGCTTCATGACGCCGCTGATCGAGCACGGTCACGTGTTCCTGTCGCGGCCGCCGCTGTACAAGATCAAGTGGCCGCGGTCGGAGCCCGAGTACGCGTACTCGGACAAGGAACGCGACGCGGTCATCCAGGCCGGTGTGGAGGCGGGCCGCCGTCTCCCGAAGGACGACGCGATCCAGCGGTACAAGGGTCTCGGCGAGATGAACGCCGAGGAGCTGTGGGAGACCACGATGGACCCGGCGAACCGGCTGCTCGGGCAGGTCACCCTCGACGACGCCGCGCAGGCCGACGAACTGTTCTCCGTGCTGATGGGCGAGGACGTGGAAGCCCGCCGTTCGTTCATCACGCGCAACGCCAAGGACGTGCGCTTCCTGGACGTGTAGGCGTCCCCCGTAACTCACTTCCCCAGGACTGCTCACCGAGAAGGACCCCATGACGGAAACCTTGCCGCCGGAACACGACCGGATCGAACCGGTCGACATCCAGCAGGAGATGCAGCGCTCCTACATCGACTACGCGATGAGCGTCATCGTGTCGCGGGCGCTGCCGGACGTGCGCGACGGCCTCAAGCCGGTGGCGCGCCGGATCCTGTACTCGATGTTCGACTCCGGGTTCCGCCCGGACCGCGGGTACAACAAGTGCTCCCGCGTCGTCGGCGACGTCATGGGCAACTACCACCCGCACGGCGACTCGGCGATCTACGACGCGCTCGTGCGGCTCGCCCAGCCGTGGTCGCTGCGCTATCCGCTGATCGACGGGCAGGGCAACTTCGGCTCGTCGGGCAACGACCCGGCCGCCGCGATGCGGTACACCGAGTCCAGGCTCGCGCCGCTCGCGATGCAGATGCTCGCGGACATCGAAGAGGACACCGTCGATTTCCGCGACAACTACGACGGGCGCACCCAAGAGCCCGACGTGCTGCCGTCGCGGTTCCCGAACCTGCTGGTCAACGGCGGTTCCGGGATCGCGGTCGGGATGGCGACGAACATCCCGCCGCACAACCTGCGCGAAGTGTCCGAAGGCGTCGTGTGGGCGCTGGAGAACCCGGAAGCGACCGACGACGAACTGCTGGCCGCGCTGCTCGTGCGGATCAAGGGCCCGGACTTCCCGACCAAGGCGATGATCCTCGGCACCTCCGGCATCGAGGACGCCTACCGCACCGGCCGCGGTTCGATCCGGATGCGCGCGGTCGTCGAGGTGGAAGAGGACGCGAAGGGCCGCACCATCCTGGTGGTGTCCGAGCTGCCGTACCAGGTGAACCCGGACAACCTGGTGGAGAACATCGCGCACCTGGTGCGCGACGGCAAGATCACCGGGATCGCCGACATCGCGGACGAGTCCAACAGCCGCTCCGGCATGCGGATCGTCATCACGATCAAACGCGACGCGGTGGCGAAGGTCGTGCTGAACAACCTGTTCAAGCACACCCAGCTGCAGCAGAACTTCGGCGTCAACATGCTGGCGCTGGTCGACGACGTGCCGCGCACGCTGCGGCTCGACCAGATCATCCGGCACTACGTGAAGCACCAGGTCGACGTGATCGTGCGGCGCACCCGGTATCGGCTGCGCAAGGCCGAGGAACGGGCCCACATCCTGCGCGGCCTGGTCAAGGCGCTCGACATGCTGGACGAGGTGATCGCCCTGATCCGGCGCTCGCCCTCGGCCGACGAGGCCCGGCCGGGCCTGATGTCGCTGCTCGAGATCGACGAGATCCAGGCCACCGCGATCCTGGACATGCAGCTGCGCCGGCTGGCCGCGCTGGAGCGGCAGCGGATCATCGACACCCTGGCCGAGATCGAGCTGGAGATCGCCGACCTCAAGGACATCCTCGCGAAGCCCGAGCGGCAGCGGTCGATCATCCGCGACGAGCTGATGGAGATCGTCGACAAGTACGGCGACGACCGGCGCACCCAGATCATCCCGTTCGACGGGGACGTGTCGGTCGAGGACCTGATCGCGCAGGAAGACGTCGTCGTCACCATTACCCGCACGGGCTACGCCAAGCGGACGAAAACCGATCTGTACCGCTCGCAGAAGCGCGGCGGCAAGGGCGTGCAGGGCGCGACGCTGAAGCAGGACGACATCGTCCAGCACTTCTTCGTGTGCTCCACGCACGACTGGATTTTGTTCTTCACGAACAAGGGCCGGGTGTACCGGGCGAAGGCCTACGACCTGCCCGAGGCCAACCGCAACGCGCGCGGCCAGCACGTGGCGAACCTGCTCGCGTTCCAGCCGGACGAGCAGATCGCCCAGGTCATCGAGATCCCGAACTACGAGGTCGCGCCGTATCTGGTGCTCGCCACGCAGCGCGGACTGGTGAAGAAGACGAAGCTCACCGACTTCGACTCCAACCGGGCGGGCGGGCTCATCGCGATCAACCTGCGCGAGGGCGACGAGCTGATGGGCGCGGTGCTGGCCGCGGCCGAGGACGACCTGCTGCTGGTGTCCGCGGGCGGCCAGTCGATCCGCTTCCACGCCACCGACGAGGCGCTGCGCCCGATGGGCCGCCCGACGTCGGGCGTGCTGGGCATGCGGTTCAACGAGGGTGACGAACTGCTCGGCATCAGCGTCGTCAAACCGGACAAGTTCCTGCTGGTCGCCACGGACGGCGCGTATGCGAAGCGGACGCCGATCGAGGACTATCCGGTACAGGGCCGCGGCGGCAAGGGCGTGCTCACCATCCAGCACGACAGCAAACGTGGCAGGCTGGTGGGGGCACTCATCGTCGACGAGGACGACGAGCTGTTCGCCATCACGTCCAGCGGCGGGGTCATCCGCACGCCGGCGCGGGACGTGCGCAAGGCGGGCAGGCAGACCAAGGGCGTTCGGCTGATGAACCTGGGTGACGGAACCACTCTTCTCGCGGTCGCACGCAACGCGGACGAGGGTTCGGACGTCGCCAATGGTGGCGAGGACTCCGCCGAGGAAGCTTCTGAAGTTTCGGCTTCCGAGAACGTTTCGGAAGAGGCGGCGGAGGCTACGCCGCAGGAGCCCACAGCAGAAGACGGCACGGCGCCGGAGCAGTGATCGGCGCCCCACGCACGGGTAAGGACTGACTCAACGTGGCACCATCCGACAAGGCCGACGACGCGTCGGCCAACCCGCCCTGGCAGCGCACCGCCAAGGACGGCGGCGGCGACTCCGAGGCCATGGCCACGGCGCGGATCGCGACCGAGGACGTGCCCACCGCGGCTCCGGAACCGGCCGCCGCGGTCGAGAACGACTACCCGGTGAGCGGCACGGCGGCGCCCCGTCTCTTCGGAGGCGAGGCCCCGCCGCCTGCGGCCGACGTGCCGGCCGCCGGCCGCACCCGGCCGACGCCGAGCGCACTGCGCCGCCCCGGCCGGGGCCCGCGGCGGGCGAGCCTGCAGATCAAGCGGTTCGACCCGTGGTCGGTGCTGAAGCTGGCACTGGTGCTCGGCGTCGCGATGTTCTTCGTGTGGCTGGTCGCGGTCGGCGTGCTCTACACCGTGCTCGACGGCATGGGCGTGTGGGACAAACTGAACGGCACGTACTCGTCCCTGGTCGGCGGCGAGGGCGCGAACGCGTCCCCGGAACCGCTGATCAGCGCCGGTCGTGTGTTCGGCATCGCGGCCATCATCGGGGCGATCAACATCGTGCTGGTGTCCGCGCTGGCCACGGTGAGCGCGTTCATCTACAACGTGTCGGCGGACCTTGCGGGCGGGCTGGAGGTCACGCTCTCGGAGCGTGAGTAACCCCGTTGCAAGAGCGGATGAGGGGTCCGGTAGAGTACTCCTCGTTCGACGGGCCCATAGCTCAGGCGGTTAGAGCGCTTCGCTGATAACGAAGAGGTCGGAGGTTCAAGTCCTCCTGGGCCCACATTTTCCGGAAGGCCGGTTCGCAGCTCCTGCGGACCGGCCTTCTGCTATTTCGGATGACTGACCGGCAACGCGGTCGCCACAATCAACCGCATGCAAACTCCGGCGCAGATCCGTCACCGGCTGAGCCGCGGTGTGGTCGCCGCGCAATGGAACGACCAGTCCGCCTTGGCCGAAACCGAGGCTTGGCTGGTTTCGGTCGAGGCGCGCGAGATGCTGCGGATCGACTACTACTCTCGCCAACCCCGCTTCGAGAAGCCGGTGCTGGGACCGCTGAAGGAGCGGAAGCTGGATCGCGCTCCGCTGGTCGTGCTGGTGCTGGCTTCGATGCACTACGACGGGCGGCTGCGGGAGCGTGCGGTTCGCCGGTTGAGCGCTTTGGACGGTGCGTTGAGCGACCGGGCGTTGGCGGTCCGGGTGACCGACCACGTCGAGGTGATTCGCGAACTGGCCGCGCAAGAGGTGCTGCGGCGTACGACGTTCGCACAGGCCGAGCAGATTGTGCCGTTGTTGCAGCGGATCTCGCAGCGCTGGCGAGGTTCGGAGGTTCTCGGGCGCTATCTGCGTGCGCTGGTTGACTCGAATGACGAGGCTTCGGCGTGGGCGTGCTTGCGAAGCTCCGGAAACTTCGAGGTACGGCGAGCCGCGTTCCGGCACAGCTTCGAGTCCGGGCTGCTCGGCTTGCCGGACGCGGTCCGGTTGCTGCCGCGGGAACGGGACCAGGTCGTCCGGCGGCAGTTGATCCGGGTGATCGCCGACCTGGCGGCACCGGACGTCATCGCCGAGTTGTTGCTTCGCGGCCGGTCCGCGGAGAGCCGGGTGCTGGGGTTGGTGAAGCTGACCGCGGCGCAGCTCGATCCGGTTGTGGTGGAAGAACTTCTGGTCGATCGGTCGGTGCTGGTGCGGATGTGGGCGCGGGTGCGCTGGCAGGAAATGGGGCGGGATCCGGTCGCGGTCTACGCCGGGATCGCGCGTTCTGCTGCCGAACCGGTGGTGCGGGCTCGCGCGTACGCCGGGCTCGCGGAGACCGGGACTGAGCTTGACCGGGCGGAGATTGTCGGGCTTGCGCGGAGCGCGGAATTGCCGTTGAAGAAGGCGGGGTTGTCGTTGCTTCGTGGCAAGTCGGTCGCTTCGGACGTGCCGTGGCTGCTGGAGGAAATGACTGGCGACCATTCGGTCGCGGCACGGTTGGCGGGCGAAGTGCTCAGCGGCAGTCCGCAGCTGTGGTCGCCGGCGGATTTGGCTGTGCTGAAGGATTCCGCGGATGCAGCGGTTCAGCGTCGGGCTTGGTGGCTGCATCGCAGTCTTGGCGGATGGGAGGTCGTGATCGCCGATCTGGAGTTCGGGGCGGTGTGGGACCGGGTGGTGCTGCCGATGTATGTCGGGCCCACTGACTCGCAGCGGCAACGGATCGCGGATCTGCTCAGGACGCTTCCCCTTGAGCGGCAACAGGTTTCGGAGATCGCCTTTGCCGCGGGGCTTCCGGCATGAACGAGGAGCTTGGCGAGGGCTGGGACAGCGTCGCGACGTTGGTGGACGGACGGTGGGTAGAGCGGCGACCCAAGCGGGACGAGGTGCGTGCGTGGCTGCTGCGGGAGACGCGGGTGTTGCCGTGGCTGGCGTCGCAGCTGCCGTTGGCGGTGCCGATTCCGTTGGTGTGGCAGGAAAATCCGTTGGTTGTGCGGCACGAACTAGTGCCGGGCGAGCCGGGTGAACTGACCGCTGAGGACGGCCGGGTGCTCGGTCGGTTCCTTCGTGCCTTGCACGGCGCGGACGTGGGCAAGGCGCGGGAACTCGGTGCTGAGCCGGAAATCCTGGCGCTCGATGCTGTCCCGCCATTGCTTGGCTCGTTGGCGGAGCGCGGCCGCGAGCTGCTGGCGGAAGTCCAGGACTATCCAGCGGACACCGTTATCCACGCCGACCTCGGGCCGGAGCACCTGCTCAAGCACGACGGCCGGTTGAGCGGGGTGATCGACTGGTCCGACGTGTCGATCGGCGACCCGGCGCGGGACCTGGCGTGGCTGCTGTTCCGGACCTCGGCGGAGTGCGTCGAGGCATTCTCCGCGGAGTACGAAGTCACGCCGGAACTCCGTCGCCGCGCGTGGGCGTGGAACCAGCTGGGTCCGTGGTACGAGGTGACGTACGGACTGGAGAACGACCGGCCTGACCTGGTCGAATCGGGTCTTGCCGGCACCCGCGCCCGGCTCGCGGAGACGGGTCAGCCCTGCCGGGAAGAGAAGGACCGGCAGGGCTGAGTCGGGCACGGCCGCTAGGCCACCGGGTGCAACGGACCGCTCACTCCGGATATTCCCGGTGTTCCACGTGGAACGACAGCCGGAACCGCTGGACGGGACGCGCGACGGGTCCGGTAGCATCGTGGGGTAGCGCAAGCACTCAGAAGGGGGCTTCAGGTGAAGAAGCTGTTGGCACTCGCGGTCGTCGCGGGCGGCGTCCTGTTCGTCGTCAAGCGGAACAAGGCGGCCAAGGCCGAGGCTGACCTGTGGCGGGAAGCCACCACGCCTGCCGCCCCGTCGGCGAACGGCAGCGCGCCGGCCAAGGCCGCGGACGCGTCTCGTAACTGACCTGTCTTTCGCGGACCTCGGTCCGCACCCGGGCCTGTAGCTCAATTGGTAGAGCACCGCCTTTGCAAGGCGGGGGTCAGGGGTTCGATTCCCCTCAGGTCCACCATGTTTGACCAGGTACTTTAACTCTATCGCCGCGAGTTTAGTGATCTCTGTCAGTCATTGTGACGGCGAGTGCTCTCAAGATCGTGGCGTGGCGCAAAGGTCTGGCGACAAGCCCCGCGAACGCGGGCACATCCGACAACGGGGCAACTCGTTCCAGGCCTGTGTGTACGCCGGAGTTGACCCGCACACCCGCAAACGGCTTTACCTCACCGACTCAACGACGGACGAGAAGGAAGCTGAGCGGATCCGGACCCGGTTGATCTCCGAGGTCGACGAGGAGCGCCACGCTCGAACGAAGGGCAGCTTGCGCGTCGCGATGGAGGATTGGCTGCGGCTGACCGAACTCGGCGATGAGACCCGCGACACATACAAGATGTACGCCCGTCGTTTTTCAATTCTGCGTTTGGTGCCGAGCCGTTGGCCAGGATTAAAGCGCGCACCCTAGAGCAGATCTATGCTGACCTGCGGCACCGTCGCGGAACAGCCTGCGGGCGAGACCCGCGATTCCACGGAGACGGCCGTCGCCGACGTGCGGGAACGTCACCACGGCCGGACCGGTCGCCGAGCACTCGACCGAAACCTGGGTGCCGACGGCGGCCGAGACCGCCGAGAAGATCGACCGCGCCCAGCGGGCGCTGCGGGAAGTCCGGGCCCCCGACACCGCCCGCGCCGCTGAAGAGGCACAGGCAGCGGAACTGCACCGTCGCAACACCGTCGACGCGGCCGAAGCCGCAGCCCGCGGCTACGACGACACGGCGGTGACGTCGTAGCCGGGCCACAGCCCCGTGCCGGTTCGGGGACCGCGATCGGCGGCTCCCCGGACCGGTGCCACGCCCACGCGAACGTCTCGTGCACCGCCAGCAGCCAGCCCGGTCGCGCGGCCAGCTACGCTGGTTCCGGGCTTTTGCCGAAGGGACGACGGCACGTGCGCCCAGTTCGGCATGCTCATGCGCGCCTGCAGGAGTACCCCTGCGGCGAGTGCTGTCCCGGAATCCTCTGCGGCACTGGAGAAGTTCCTTCGTTCCCGGTCGGCGCTCGACCGGGTGCTACGCCGTGGCCAGTCCAAGGTCGACCAGCTGGCGCAGGTCCGCCAGCCTGGCTGCGAAGTCCGCCCGCATGCGCCCCGCGACCAAGACAGTCGAGTCGTGTTGATTCTTGACCACCCGCTTGAGCAAGCGCTGCTGCGTCCCGGACAAGGCGGACAGGTCGGCGTGCTCAACGTGTTTCTTGTGAGCCAGGAACTGGGACTCAGGGTTGCGCCGGATCAGGTCCCCCGGCAGATGGAATAGGTCGCCGCTGCGGAACTTCGCTTCGGAGATGTCGAGCGCGAACTCCCCAGCAGCTCGGAGCCCGGCATAAAACTCCAGCTCGGAACGGGCGAACGCGGATCGAGTAGTCTCTGGGTAGCTGGGGTGCCAAAGGCCGTTGACGATCCAGGTTCCGAGGCGGCCTCGCAGGACCACGTTCCGGAACAGACAGCCTTCCAAGGCCATCGGTGTCCCGGTGGTGGAGTTCGTGATGGTGACATCCTCGAACTGCACACCGACGACGCTGTTGTTGATGAACTTGCTTCCGGTCACGGTCGTGTCGGTCACTCGCACCGGTCGGCTCGCGTCGCTCTGGTCTCCGAAGACGCAGCCGAAGAACTCGCAGTTCTTCACGGTGATCCCGCTGAACACCCCGGGGGCGTTCAAGCGGCGCAGGTGGTGGAACTGCCTACCGGTGTAGGTCGTCCCCGAGTACGCGGCTTGCACGGTCGGACTCTAGCCCGGCACGCACCGGAAGCCGAAGGTCCGGTGTCGCGCCGGGCCGCGCTTGCGTCCCTGGGCGTACCGCCGTCCGCAGCCGCGCCGCGTGACGAGGGACAAGCCCATCGGCACGCCCCTGTCTACTGCCTGGTGCCTGGACTGCGACGAGGTCGTGGCCGCGGTGCAGGTGTTCAAGAAGGCCGGGACCGACATGGGCCGCTACGGGATCAGGACCGGCCAGTACGTGTACCGGTGTCCGCGCAGCTCGCGCGGGCACCGGGTGGTCGAGCCCGAAGTGCTGCCCGCCAGCACGGTCATCGACTGGTCGCTCGACCCGGGGCAGCGGATCGGGGAACGCGTCGACGGCAAAGGTCGCCCGGACCCGCTGGCCGAGGCGACCCTCGCCCGGATCGAGGCCGGGCCGCGACGGCACGCGCGGCCGCTGCTTGCCCCGGCGGGTGGGACGTGGCGGCAGGAGGCGACCAGCGTCGACGTTTCGATGCCCACACGCACCACGCGCGACACCGACGCCCTGGTGGTGCCGCCGCTGGTGGTGCCGGTCGCGAAACGCGCCGGCGTCGACACCGCGACCGCGTCGAGCAGCCGCTGCGGACCCAGACCTGCCGCCGCGAAACCGCGATGGTGATCCAGCCGTTCGTGTCCCTGCTGCGCGGCGGCGGATCGAAAACCGCCGCCTATCCCGTGCACGGACCGCTCCCGATCGTGTCCGCCCAAGGCAACCACCACGGACTCGTGCGACCCGACGCTTAGGCGACGAGCATGCTGCTGGCCTACTACTCCAACGGCCCGGCGCGCCCGGACAGCGAACCAAACGGCACGCTGACCACCAAGGACCGCTACGCCCTGGTCGGAGACACCGCCGCGGCCGTCAAGCAGTGCACGTTCCGGATGCTCGCTCCGCACGAAATCGCCGCTGGCATGGGATTCGCCAAGGACTACCAGGTGAAAGGCTCCAATCGTGACCGAGTCCGCGGCTACGGCAACGCCGTCAACCCGCCCGCCGCCGAAACCCTCGTCTCCGCCCTCGTCGAAACCATCAGCGGCGAGGACATCTGCGCCAATCGCTGACACACGGCAATGGCCGGGCTGCCTGAAGACCTGCGGGACTTTCGGGGCAGCCCGGCCGTTTGCGTCGCGGTCGAGGATGACGGCGAAACCCGTGGATGCGGAGGCGGGCCGGGAATCCGCGCCGGTGACCTCTAGTCTGTGAGCAGCATCGCCACGAGGCACTTCCTCTCGGCTGTGACGGGAGACCGTCCCGTCACCTGTGGGGTTGACAGTCCCACGGAATTTGGAAGGTGGTGATGCCAGATGATGGGCGCTTTTGGTGACCCGTCGTCGCACGCGGAGCGATCCGCGAGCGAGATGCCTGCCGGGCGATCGGCAGGCGAGCGGGACGGGCTCACCGTCAGGATTTCAGGTCAACTGACCCTGACGGCGACCCGCTTGACGATGTTCGTTCTGCTGGTGGCGAGCTTGGTGGGCCTACACCTGCAGTGACGTCGTCGTTCCCGGGCGGGCGGCCTTCGGGCCGTCCGCCCTTCCTTCCAACCTGGCAAGACGACGATAACCCATAGCGTATGACTGCAGTACTGCAAGACGGCATTACGGCAAAGCGGTATTGCGGTAAAGCGGTAGTCCGGGACGCCCCGGCGAGTGTGTCCCGCTGCCGAGCAACCGCCTGGCGTTCGGCGTCGAAGAAGCCGAAAAGCGGACGACTGAGCACCGGCCGGATGGCTTCAGCGACGTTGGTTGTTCGCATCCGACATCGAGCAGGTGGACCCGTCTGGTGCTTTGTGTGCTGGGAAGCGCCCGTTCTTGTTCAGTGTCATCCGCTTTTTGCCGCAGCAGGGGCAGGTTTGGCCGCTGCGTGGTCGGGAGCAGCGGTGAACGGTCGCACGGAAGCGGGTTCCGCCTGAGCCGTCGCAGGGCAACTGCTCACGGTGTGTCAACATGCCTTTGGTTGCTTCGGAGTAGTGGACCGGCACGATGCCGCGTTGGGTGAGTCTCACCCGAAAACAGCAGTACTCGCAGTGCACCATCACCACAGTCGTCGCCCTTCTCGTCGTCCCTCGTTCTTCGATCTTGACCCTTTGCCTGCTGGACGTGCGGTACCGGACAGTGGATAACCGGCAGTCCTCCGGGGCCCTGGCCGTACGCGCGTGAAACGCGAGCATCGTTCAGCGTCTTCAAGCTCGTTGCCACCATCGGCGGCGGCGCTGGGCTGGCGGACTGGGCCGCCCGCCGTTATCGGCGTCGCGCTGCCGCTGGGTGCTGAGTTCGCGTTCGGCTATCGCGCCGCGGTCGTGCGCGCGCGGCGGCTCGGCCAGGGTGATGCCCGCATCGGTCAGCATGGTCAGATCCAGTGACCACGAAGTCCGTGAGCGGAACCTCCACACCTCGAACGCCTCCCGGACGTGTTCGCGCGCGGCCTGTTCGCCCATGCCCGTCACGGTGCGCAGGTGCATGAACGCGGCCGCGTCCCGGCCGCGGACCTGTGCCAGGCCGTAATGGGTGGCCTGATGGCAATCGGTGCACAGGCAGATCAGCCGGACAAGCTTTTGCGTCCTGGTCGCCGAGTCGAACGACCATCGCTCGTGCGCTTCCAGCCATCGCTTCGCGTCGCGGTCCTCGCTGCGCCTGCACGCTTCGCACCTGGACTGAGCACGACGAAGCAGCATGCGCCGCAACCGCTCCCAGTCCTGAACGGAGACGCAGGAGCGCACGTTAGTAAACCAGCACGAACTCGGAACGAGATCAATGAACAGGCCCGAGCCGAAGCCGTGGTCTTCCCCGGGCAGCAACTCCGGGACCTCCTCGCGGGCGGCCCACCGTGCCAACCCTGCAATCCCCTGCCGCGGCGCATACCAGCGTCTCGCAGCCTGATCCCACCGCGCCCCAATCGCTTTCGCGTCGTCCTTTTCCTGGAACGGCACGTCCAGCCAGATCCGGTCCTCCGTCACGAGTCCTCCCCTTCCCGCGTACTCTCGTCCAGTAACTACGGCCAGTGTGCAAGGCGACACTGACAGGGATAGCGATTCAGAGGGCACCGTGACCCGGATGGAGCACTCGCGCGATACGCGGCATTTCCTGTCAGGTCTCGGTCCTACTCTTAGCTGATGTCCGAACTGCAGGCCTTCGCCGACGAGTCGTTCCACGAGAACGACGGAGGGGGCTTCTACGTGTTCGCAGCCGCGGTGCTGCCGGTCGACCGACATTCAGATCTGCGCGAGGTGATGCTCGGGCTGCGCGGGTCCCGCACTGGCAAGCTGCACTGGCAGGTGCTCACGGATGCGCAACGGCACGAGGCTGCCAAACGAGTCGCCGACTTCGACGAACTGCACCTCGTGGCCGTCGGGACTCCGGTGCCGCTGCGTCGCCAGGAGCGCGGCCGCGCCCTCTGCCTGCAACGCCTCGTCTCCGACTTGCACAACATCGGCGTCGCGCACCTGATCGCGGAAGGTCGAACAACAGCCTTGAACGCACGTGACATCCGCGCAGTTCAGCAGGCCCGCTACGCGCTGCCGAAAGGCGCACGGTTCAGGATCGACCATGTCCCAGGGACGGCCGAGCCGCTGTTGTGGGTAGCCGACATTGTGGCCGGTGCCGTCCGCGCGAAGCTGCACGGCTGCGACGCCTGCTTCGAGCCACTTGCCGACTGCGTGATCGAAGTCGAGGTCGAGACCGGATGTTGACCTCGGTGCATGCGTAAGGCCAGGGTCCCGGTATTCCCCGGGTGCACCTGGCCTTGCGACTCGTGCAACGTCCACGACGTTGCACTCTCACGAGGGATAGACCTCTCCTCTGTCGTGACAACCTGGGTTGTCACGACATGTACAGAATAACGCAGACTATCCACCACTATCCACTCATGCTGCAGTCCCTTGCCGAATCAGTGGCATTGGGTCGCCTGGCGTGCGTAAGCCGTAGACGTACTGGATCCAGTTGCCGAATATCGAACATGTGTTCCAGTGTGGGCATGTCGGACAGGTGGGGGGAAGCATCCACTCGGCTCTGTCTTGAGGAGCACGCCATGGTCACTCAACACGAGAAGAAGCTCAAGCGCGCTGAGGTCGCGAAACGGATCCGGGAGCACGCCGCTGCGGTGCATGCGCGGGCGGTGCGGGTGCCGTTCTAGCATGACGACGACACCGGTCCGGTACCAGTGATGCGCGGCACCGACGGCGAACTGCTGATCACCTTCCACGGCGAGTGGGGGCTCCTGACATGGCGCGCTGGCTCGACATGCTTGACCGGATGCCCGGCATGGCACTGGCCGACCTGATCCAGGCCTCGGCCGACACTGCGGAATTCGATCCCGGGCGGGAACGGGTGCTCGTGCTTTTGCAGGAGATGGGACTCGAACCGAAACCTCGCCGGTCCCGTCGGAGGTGACTGCCTGTCGAGTTCGGGAGCGACCGACACCACTTTTCGTCGTCGGAGAGCCAGTCTGCCTGCGGGTTAGCCTCGTCGGAACGAGCGACGAGAACGGAGACCCGGGGATGGCCGACGAGCAACCGGAAGCGAACGCGGGGAACTGCTACCGGTGCGGCGACAACCCGCACGGCGAAGACGGGGTCCTGTGCACGCCATGCTTCGACTACCTCGCGAATCGCCCAGCGAGCGAGATCTACGCGGTGCTCCCGTCCGCAGCGGCGTAGCCGATGTGGCCTGTCCTGGCGGCTCGCCGAACGGTGCCACCATCGAGAGCGCGATCGTTAACTCGCGGCTGTTGCCGGATTCGGTCTGATCGACCACCCTGGCGGGGAAGCCGCCGGGCAGAACTCTGCGGCTCCACCCGGCGGGCTCTGTAGCTAGCGCAAGTAGTGCTGCGCGATCGGGGTGATCAATGGGATCAGCGCGATCAGCAGCTTCAGGTACTGCGCTTGGAGTTCGACGGAGCGGCGCCGGCCAGGGCCCTTACCCCTGGTTTGGCGCTTACTCCGTCGTTTAGCCCGGTCATTCACAGTGGATCTCCCGTACGGGAAGCCTCGGGTTCGAGGCGAACGTGTTGTGGCGCAGCCGGCTACGCCACAACGGTTGTCGAGCGTCTCGGAGCTTGTGGCCCTCGAACGCCTGGGCGACATGTTGGATCCCCCGGAAGCTTGAGGGCAAATCCGCCTGGGGACCGGCATGTGGACAACCTGTGGGCAAGCGGCTCATCCTGCGCATATTGCTCCCCAAGTTACCCACATGCATAGGGGCAGGAGCTCGAATCTTCGTATATCCGCAGGTCAGTGTTGTGCGTAGCCATGGGGCTACATGGATGTAATTCGTCCGGCGTGTCGCGAGAAAAAGGTTCTTCGGCGTGTCGCGCGGCGTACATTCGACCCGTGGACGAGGGACACGCCAACTTGATGCGGGTGGCTGCGGGCGAAGTCGCTAGCAATGTCGCCAATGAGGTTACGAAGACCATGGCGATGTATCTGGGCATGGATCCGACCTCAGCTGCTGCGATCGGAGGCATCGCAGCAGGCTTCAGCAAGACGACGGAAGCAGCGTTTGTACGACTGATGGATCGTCGGCGCGCACGTGTGGAGTTGGCGTTAAGCGCCACCAGTCAAGACCCTGATCACCTATTCACAACTGCCATGGGTAGCGACCGCAAGCTCGAGCTTCTCGGTCGTGCCCTTGAGGCCGCCCAGCTGACGGTCGACGAGGAACGTGTCAGGTTTTATGGCCGCATCGCAGAAGAAGGAGTACTGGCTTCGGACGACGCAGTCGTCGACGAAAAAGCTCGGATGTTCTCGGCCGTCGCCGCGCTCGATCCTTTCGACCTGAAGGTTCTTCTTCTAATGGTCACCGATCGTGCCTGGCAGAAGCGTGTGCCAGCAGGTCAGAACAAGGTGGTAGCCGACGAGTTGCCCGAAGTGGCTCACGTTCTCGACGCGATCTTCGCTCGGCTGGAGCACCTTGGAATGATTACCGGTCAAGGCGAAGGCGGCTTGATGTGGGGCAACGAGTGGACGGTCACTAAGTTCGGCCACCTGTGCGTGGACGAGCTGCGTCGTCTTGGCGGGCCGCCATCTATGGCTACGTAGGACCGCAGACTCACAGTTAACTGACAGTTCTTGCAGCCAACGTTTCACAACCTGGTCCACGAACTGCTGCCCACCGGTGCCGGGCACGCCCATTTTGGCGCAACTGCTGCCTGCCGTGACCAGGCGTTCCGCTCATTCCCATGCCAGCATTCGAACTTGTAAACAGAAAAATGCTGGTGAAACGCGCACGGTGGCCTCGCCGACTCTCAGTGAGTGCACCTGCGCTCGTGCACAGCGGGCCGAACGCGGAAAGGTGGCTGGGGCGATGCAGATGGGATTTGACCGACTTGTGCGATTCCGGGTCGGTGACCAGCTGCCACACGGTGTCCCGGTCGCTCGACATGTCGTCGCTCTGGTACTGCTCCTGGCTGATGCCGAGGGACAGTTTGTAGGTTTCGTTCTTGCCGGTGAGCTGGCACATTGCAGGAAGACGCTGCCGGGGCCGAACACAAAACCCGCTTGCTGCATCAGGAACGGGTTCATGACGGCGCAGGCGTCGTAGACCGGGTGTCCGGCATAGGTTTTCGCCTGGCCGGGGCGGTGGTCAAGTTCTGCAGTGCGATCCCGGACTCGGCCTGTTTCGCCTCCGGCGAGGCGGCGGCTGGCTTGACTTCAACTTCTCTTGAAGTTCCATCCTTCGGGAGTCACCACTGATCACGAAGGGATATTCATGACGGTCAACGAGGTCGCGCGGCCTGACTTCGCGCGTACGGACGTCGATGCTGTGCTGGTTGTCGAAACGACCGTCGAGGCGGCGGAGGTGCTTGCTCGGTTCAAGAAAGAGCCGTGGCCTGCTGGGCTGATTTCGTTCAATTCGTTGGCCAGTACCGCTGACGAAGCGTCGTTGGTCTACACCCAATGGACGGACGGAACAGCTGATCCCGGTTTCGTGCGTCGGGTTTCCGGCGGTGACCCGGTGGAATATCGGTTGTACCGCAGCGGAAATCGGGAAAACTCGGCGATTCCGGGATGCGTTGTCGTGGTGAGCGTCGAGTTCGACGGCGCGGACGCGCAGCGGCAGCGGCGTTGGGTGGACACCGTGTTCGGCGCGCTGTCCAGTGAGGACAAACCCGCGCCGGGTGGGATATCCGGGCATTTCCATGTCAGCACTGACGGGACCCGAGTGCTCAACTACGCGGAATGGACCGATGAACAATCGCATCGCGACGCGCTGGCGCGGTCCGGCCGGGGGACGGTCGGAGTGTCGGACGAATGGAGGAAGGTGCAGGAGTTTCCGGGAGTGCGCGGCAGCGGGTTCCGGAGGTATCGGATGGTGCGCAGTCTTTCGCTCGGACTGTCTGTGAACGATCCGGCCTGATCGTCGGTTTCGGCGGACGTTCAGGCTTTTTGCGGAGCGAAGGCAGCGGGGTCGGGAGCCGGAATCGCGCCGAGTTGGATGCGAGCGCCGAGTTCGTCCCGGACACCCCAGTGCTCGGCGAGCAACGGGCCTTCGGTGCGGTAGATGTGCGCGGTGGTCATCCGGTACGGCTTGCCCTCGGTGCCCGCGCCGTGGATCGCGTCGACGCCGGTTCCGGTGGCGGTCGCGCGGATGACGACGCGGTCGTCGGTGTCGAAGATGTCTTCGACGGTGTAGCGGATGTTCAGCACGTGGTGCACGAAGGTGAGGATCTGCCGGTAGCCCGCGGGGCCGGGCGGCAGCGGGAACGGCGATCCGTGGTCGACGAAGTCGTCGGTGACCAGGTCGTCCAGTACGGACAGTTCTCCGGTGCTGATCGCGTCGAAGACGGCAAGGGCGGCGGTGCGTGCGGGGTTGTTCACGGCTACGCTCCTACTCTCCGGACTTGGCTGGAATCCAAATCCAGTGGAATCTGAATCTAACGGATGGGGAGAGTCGTGGCAAGGCAATACAGTGCCCCGCAGCGGGAGGAGAAAGCCCAGGCCACCCGCACGCACATCGTGCGGACGGCGCGCGGCTTGCTGCTGGGCGGCGGAGGCTACCCGGGCATGACGATCACCGGACTCGCCAAAACGGCGGGGGTCAGCCCGCAGACGGTGTACAACTCCGTCGGCGGCAAAGCCGAGGTGATCAAGGCGGTCTACGACGTCATGCTCGCCGGCGACGAGGACCAGCGGCCGATGAGCGAGCGCCCCGAGTTCCGGCAGGTGGCCGACGCGGTCGACGTGCCGTCCTACTCGGATGCCTACGCCGCCTGGACTCGCGCGATCTACGACCGGGTCGGGTCGTTGCTCGGCGTACTGGTCGCACACGGTCCCGGCGGCGATCCGGTGCTGGAGGACTTCGTGGCGACCATCGACTCCGAACGCCGGCGCGGCAACACGATGAGCCTCCGCGGCATCGCCGAACGCGGGCAACTGCTGGCGCACAAATTCGACGAAACGGTCGACGCCGTCTGGACGCTGACCGCGCCCGAGGGGTACGACCGGCTCGTGCGGCGCTGCGGTTGGACCTCCGCGGCCTACGAACAGTGGCTGGCCGGGCAGTTGCGTACGGTGCTGTCCGGCTAACGGCGGTAGCTGGGCGAAGCGAGCGGCAACGGGGTCGAGTTGAGCCGGACCCAAGCGACGGCGAGTTCGGACAGCCGGGCCAATTCTTCGTCGGTGCCGTTGCCGGAGCGGGTGCTCTTGGCGAGCGCTTGTGCTTCTCGCAGTTCGGTGTCGGGCAGCGGGGTTCCTGACGCGAGGTAGCCGGGGAGCGTGTCGGTCATGGCGCGGAAGTCTCGGTCCCAGTTCCCGCTGCCGTTGTCGAGGACCTCGCGAGCGACCTTTCCGGTCAGGCGGATCGCTTCTCCCTGAACGGTTTTCGCCGCGCCCGAGGACGGCACGAGCAGTTCCCACAGCAGTCGGTGCTGCTCCTGCCAGGTGCCGTCGGGCACCGTGATCGGGGAGCTGCCGTCGTGAGTCAGCCGCGGCGGGATCGGCTCGACGTCGAACAAGCGGTACAACTCGCGCAACCCCGCGTCGGTCTCGGCGAGGTAATCGGGGTTGAAACCCTCGCGGTGGAACTCGAAGTCGGTGCCGATCCGGCGTACCTGCTCTCGCGCCTGGTCGGTCACGGCCGCGCCGGCTTTGAGGAGAAGTGCGGCAGTTTCGGCCATTCCGGCGATTCCGATGTTCGAGGTGTTCCGCAGACCGGACATCAGCGGGGTGCGGCCCGGGTTTTCGCCGATCGTGACGTGGACGTTCGCTCCGTGTTCGATCAGCACTCGCACTGTTGCTGGTCGCTGATGGCTGGCCGCGCCGTGCAACGGGGTGCCGTGGAGGGAGTGCGGCCGTTCCAGTTCTGCGCCAAGGGAAAGCAGCAAGGGGATCTGGGCAGCTTCGCCTCTCGCGGCGCGAGTCCACAGTGGAGTTTTGCCGTACTGGTCGGCCGCGTCCACGTCGAGGCCCTGGCTGACCAGCCAGACGACGAGTTCGTCCGGGCAGTCGAGGTATCCGAGCGCCGTTTCTTTGCCGTATCCACCGTGCGCGTCCAGTTCGGTGCGTGCGAAGACTGCCTGGAGTTCGGCGAGAGACGCGGACGTCAACATTTCGTCGAAGTTCTTCGGCAGCGTCTTTCGCTTGCGCATCGCGGGTTTCTCCTTGGCAGAGCAGGGTCAGGAGGGCAGTTCGGATCGCAGACGGTGTTGCAGTTCGATGAGCGTCCGGCGGGCCAGTTCCAATCGTTCCAGGTCAAGACCGTCGGTCGTGCGCAGGGCCAGATCTTCGTACGCCGCTTGCATTCGGTGCAAAGCCGTGCGGCCGGTCGGCGTAACTTCGAGCAGTTTGGCGCGCTGGTGCGCGGGGTTCGGACGGTAGCGAGCCAGGTCTTCGTCGACCAGGAGATCAGCGACGCGCTGGACGCTTTGCCTCGTGTGGCCTAGCTGCGTGGCGATGGCTGCGACCGGGGCGGGTTGCCCTTCGACCGCGGCCAGCACCTGATACCGCGCGACGCTCAACCCCGTGGGGCGGGCGATGCCGTTGCCGACTGCCTCCAGGACGTCGGAGAGCCGGATGACCTCGTCCATCAGGTCGTTGTAGGCGTCACAGGCTTTCTTGACAGCATGCTGTCGTATCGCTACATTGTCGGACATGACAGCATGCTGTCATTCAACGCTGGGTCAGGCAACAGTTCGAGAGGAACATCTGGTGCGAATCGGCGTAGGACTTCCGAATCAAGTGCGCGATGTCGACCCCGTGGTCGTGCCGCGATGGGCGGCGTGGGCGGAGGAGGCGGGCTTTTCCTCGCTGGCGACGATCGGCAGGTATGCGTATCCAGGCGTGAGCGACACGGTTTCGCTGGCGGCCGCGGCCGGGGCGACGACCCGGATCGGGCTGCTCAGCGGCGTATTGCTCGCGCCGACTTGGCCGGCCGCGTTGCTGGCTAAGGAAATCGCGAGCATCGACGGGGTTTCCGGGCATCGGCTGACGTTCGGGGTCGGGGTGGGGCTTCGGGAGGAGGAGTTCACCGTGCCCGGGCTTGGGGCGCGCGGCCGGGGTGCGCGGTTTGATGCTGACCTGGAGATTTACCGCGACGTGTGGGGCGGCAAGCCTCGCGGGGAGAACGCGGCGGTGCCGGCTGGGACTCGGCAGGTGCCGATGTTGTTCGGCGGCTACACCGAGCAGGCGTTGCAGCGGATGGTGCGGTGGGGCACGGGGTATATCGCTGGTTCGGGGTCGGTGGCGGCGACCGCGCCCCGGTTTGAAGCGGCGAAACGCGCCTGGAGCGAGGGCGGTCGGGACGGAGCGCCGCGGCTGGTTTCGTTGGCGTACTTCGTTTTGGGAGACGTCGACGCTGGGGTGGCGAACGTCCGGGACTTTTATCGGTTGGCTCCCAAGGAAGTCGCGGAAAGCGTGGTGCCGTGTGTGTCCGCGGAGATGATTCGGCAGTCTGTTGCGGAGTTCGCCGAGTTGGGTGTGGACGAGCTGATCTTCGTGCCGGTCACTGATGACGTGGACGAAATCGCTCGGCTGGCGGACGTCGTGGGCTGACCATCGTCCAGGAAGATGACTCCGGTATCGGGGACATCACCGATGCTGCGCGGTGCCGGGCCGCTCCAAGCTGGGTTTATGAGACTACGCGTAATAGCGGTCATCGCGGCGGTGCTTGGAGTGATAATCGGGGCAGGGACCGCGCAGGCGGCACCACGATTGGCGTTGCCGTCGCCGGGTGGCTTCGCACCGGTCGGGACTACCACCTTTCACTTCACCGACACCTCCCGCGCGGATCCGTGGGTTCCTTCGCAGCGACGGGAAATGATGGTCACGTTGTGGTACCCGGCGCAGTATCCGGGACGCCGGGCCAAGCAATACCTCACGCCGCGGGAATCAGCGTTGATGGTGAAGGAGCTGGGCGATACGTCAGTGCCTGAGGACGCGCTGACGAAGGTGCGCACACACTCCACTGTGGATGCTCCACCGCAGCACCGGCGAATGCCGTTGGTGGTGCTCTCGCCCGGGTTCACGTTGCCGCGCGCGACGTTGTCGTCGTTGGCTGAGGAGCTGGCCAGCCGTGGGTACGTCGTCGCGGGGATCGGGCATAACTACGAGTCGATCGCGACGACCTTCCCGGACGGGCATACGACGGAATGCGTCGCTTGTCGGAGCCAAGACTGGGAAAAACTCGTCAAAACCCGGGCAGCTGACGTGTCGTTCGTGCTTGATCGGCTCGTCGGCCGGAACCCGGTGTGGAGCGGCGGACGGCTGATCGACGCGCGCCGGATCGCGATGATCGGGCATTCGATCGGCGGAGCCAGCACGGCACCCGCGATGCTGGCCGACCGGAGGATCCGCGCCGGGGCGATGCTGGACGGCAGGTACTACTTCCCGGTGACCGGCCTGGACCGGCCGTTCTTGCAGTTCGGGGAACCGGTGCACGTGCCGGGCGGGAAGGTCGACCCGTCGTGGGATTCGGCGTGGCGCGAGATGACCGGATGGAAGCGGTGGATCACCGTCGACGACGGCGAACACAGCATGTTCACCGATCAACTGCTGCTCTGCCAGCAAGCCGGGGTGAAGGTGCCGGGACTGAAGATCGATCCACTGCGGGCGATCCGGGTCAGCGAGGCGTACTTGACCGCGTTCCTGGACGAGCATCTGCGCGGAGTGCACCAGCGGCTGCTGGACGGACCGTCGCCGCGGTACCCCGAAGTGCGGTTTTGGGACTGAGAGAGCCGGGCTGAGAAGTTCGCGGGAATTTCTTCGCAACCCGCTACGGAGGTGTGCGTCTCTATAGGCAAAGGGAAAGACAAGAGCTGGTCAGGGGAGAATTGAAATGCTCATGAAGACTGTCAAAATGGCCACCGTCGCAGCCGCTCTCGGCGCGGTCGCACTGCTTTCCGCGTGCTCTGGCCAGAATTCGGCAGCCCCGGCGAGCAACCAATCCGCCCCGGTCAACGTCGCGGCGAAGAACCAGGTGCAGCAGCCGGATACGCCGGTGAAAAAGGGTGGCAGCGGCGGTGGCGGGGCCAGCGCGGAGGACGTTAATTGCAGTTCTCTCGGCGGACCGGTCGGGCCGCGCAAGGTTGATTTGATCGCGGACGCGACCAAAGCCGGTACCGTTGGGTGCACCGAAGCGTTCAACGTTATTACCGAATACTTCGACAAAATCGACCAGGCCGTCGGATCGAACTACATGCTGACTGTCCAGGGCTGGAAGTGCCTGACCGACACCGGCGCGGACGGCACGCACGAGATCCGGTGCGGCAAGGGCGGTCTCAAGCTGCACACCACTCCGCCCAAGGACGAGAACACTCCGGACCCGCAGGAGCAGGGCACGGGCTACAACGGCGCTCCGATCGACAACCCGGACGCGCAGGACCATGGGACTGGCTACAACGGGGTTCCGGTTGACCCGCCGTCCGCGCAGGACCAGGGCACGGGTTACCACGGTGTGCCGATCGACAGCCCGGACCAGAACTGAGGATTGGCTTTCCGGCTTGGGGTGCCGGGTGGTCGGGAATAGGGTCAGGTCCTTCGGGGCCTGGCCCTTTTCGTGCAGGGGGCGTCGAGGCGAAGATGGGGCATGGTCGATTTCGTCCAGCCTGCCGACATCCAGCGCAGCTCCCGGGGCAGACTGTCGCGCGCTGTCCGGGCGGAAAACCGGGCGGCGTTTCTCGCGGACGCCGAGGCCTGCGGATTCATTCCGTTCTCGACGGTAGAAGTCCGGTTCGAGCAGGCAGATGCCCGGGTGGCGCAACATCTCGCACTCGACGAAGGCACCGAGGTCACGGTGCGGGATCGGGTCATGCGCGCGGACGGGGAGACGGTTCAGCTGTCGGTGTCCCGCCTCTCGCGCGAGCTGACGCGTGGCACTGCGATCGAGCAAGCCGATAGCGGCCCCGGCGGAACCTACGCGCGGCTTGAGGAGGCTGGTCATTCGCTCGGATCGTTCGTCGAGCACGTCGGCGCGCGGATGCCGACCTCGAACGAGGCAGCACTTCTGCGTCTTTCCGAAGGAACGCCCGTCCTGACGGTAACCCGGATCGCTCTTGGCGAGACCGGTCTCCCGTTGGAGGTCAATGACATGATCCTCGCCGCTGATCGCTACCAGCTGTCTTACGCATGGCCCGCAGACTGAGTCAAAGCACCGAAGACAACCCATCCCTCAACACCCGATAAGCCGCCTCCGCCCGAGCCACCGCCCCCGGGTAAGTCTCATCCGCGCTCCGACCCCCGCGAATCTCCCGGGCGTTGTGAAACCCCAAAATCCGCTGCGCCCCGAAAATCTGCGAAGCCACCAGCCTTGCCGTGAACTCGTCCTCCACCCCGCACGACGACCTCAGCTCCTCGACCAGCTCCTGCTCCTTCTCCAGCAGATAAGTAGCGAGCCGAGCCAGCAGCGACGGCGTCGAGTACAGCAGCGTGTGGCAGGTGATCGCGTCCGGGGAGTCGTTCAGGCCGGTCAGCGGGTCGCGGTTGGCCAGGCGGTCCAGGAAAGACCGTTCCAGCGCGGACAGCGGCGGCACCCCCTCTTCCCGGGCGCGGACGATCTCCGCTGGGCCGTTCTCGTCGACGAACTGGTGGATGACCAGGTCTTCCTTGGTCGGGAAGTACGCGAACAGGGTCGGCTTCGAGACCTCCGCCTCGGCGGCGATGTCCGCTACCGAGACCCCGTCGAAGCCGGATTCCCGGAACAGGCGAAGGGCCGCCGAGGCGATTGTTTCCCTCGTGCGGCGGCGTTTGCGCTCGCGCAGTCCTGACACAGGCGTCAGCCTAGCCGGAACCCGAACCCGGATAAAAACTTGACTCAGTTGTATATTTAACTTAGTCAAGAAACAGGGGGCGGGAGTGGAACCAGAGATCCGGGCGGAGCGCGAGTATCTCCAGGCCTGTCACGCAGAGCTGGACCGCATGCGGGAGGAGATCAAGACCGCGATCGCGACGGGGATGGGCGAGGGCGACGCGGTCGACGACAAGTACTTCAACCACGTCCTCAGGCAGTTTCGCACCGAGATCGCCGAGGAGCTAGCGGATATCGACGACGCTCCGCTCTTCTTCGGCCGCCTCGACTACCCGCCCGGAGAGGTCTACGAGGCCGCGCGCGGATCGCACACCCGGTCGCCGGAGCACGACCTCGTTTACCTGGGGCGCAGGGGGATCCGCGACGACGACGGCGAACCTCTGGTGATCGACTGGCGCGCACCGCTCGCCAGGGCGTTTTACGAGGCCGATCACGATCATCCGATGGGGGTGCGGGTCCGCCGCCGGTACGGCTTCGACCAGGCGGGGGTGCTCAGCGCGTACGAGGACGAACCGCTCGACCGGCCGGGTTCGTCGGCGAATCGGCTGCTCACGGCGGAGATCGAGCGGCCGCGGCAGGGGCCGATGCGCGACATCGTCGCCACGATCCAGCCGGACCAGATGCGGCTCGTCCGGGCACCGGTCGATCGGACGCTGTGCATCCAGGGGGCACCGGGGACCGGCAAGACGGCGGTCGGTCTGCATCGGCTGGCGTATCTGCTCTACACCGAGCGGGTCCGGCTGCAGAAGGCTGGCGGGGTCGCGGTGATCGGGCCGAACCGGTCGTTTCTCGCTTACATCGCGGGTGTGCTTCCCGCGCTGGGCGAGGTGGCGGTTTCCCAGGCCACGATTGACGAACTGACCGGTCCTGACCATCTGGTCGAGCGCGTAGACGAGCCGCGGGCGGCGCGAATCAAGGGCGACGCTCGGATGGCGGAGGTCGTCCGAAGGCATCTGTGGGCGCGGATTCAGCCGGTCGACCGGACGATCGAAGTGAAGTATCAGCACCGGACTTGGCGGTTGTATCCCGAAGACATCGCCGAGGAACTCACCGGAATCCTCAGCCGTGGAGCGGATTACAGCGCTGGTCGCGAACTGCTGGCCCAGCGGCTCGCGCATCGGGTTCTGCGCGAGATGGAGCGGTCCGGCGGCACGAGTGCGACCCTCCATCAGCTTCGCCGCAACGCCGCGATCAACAAGGCGGTTCGCGACATGTGGCCTGCCGTCGAGCCTGCGCGGTTGGTCTACGAGCTGCTTACCGAGAAAACGTGCCTCGCCGAAGCGGCGGACGGAATCCTCACTGCCGAGGAACAGGAAGCCCTGCTCCGGCCGCGGCCGCGCAGTCGTAAGGCGATGACCTGGTCAACGCTCGATCTGGCGTTGCTGGACGAGGTCGCGGCGTTGATCGAGCGGCCGGCGAAGCTCGGGCACGTCGTGGTCGACGAGGCGCAGGATCTCAGCCCGATGCAGCTGCGGGCGATCGCGCGCAGGTTGGCGGGGGCGTGCACGGTTCTCGGCGACGTCGCGCAGGCGACCAGCCCGTCAGCGGTCCGCGATTGGGCGACCGTGCTGAACCATCTGGAAAGGCCAGACGGGCGGATCGAAGAACTCACGCACGGCTATCGCGTTCCGGCGGATGTTCTCGACTTCGCCGCCCGGCTGCTCCCGCACATCGCACCCGATCTGCGCAGTCCCACGTCGTTCCGGTATTCGGCGGATGCCTTGCACCTGACCGAAACGGACGAGACGGTGGCCGCTGCGGTCGAGGCTTGTGCGAAAGCGCTGGCGCAGGAAGGGTCGATCGGGTTGTTGGCCGCGGACGCGGATATCCCTGAGCTGCATCGGGCCCTCAGCGAGCGCGGGTTGGAGCATGTGGTGCTGGGCACCGAGGGGACGGCCCGGATTACGTTGGCGCCGGTGAGTCTGGCGAAGGGCCTGGAGTACGACACGGTCCTGGTGGTCGAACCGGCTCGGATCGTGGCGGCGGAAGAGCGTGGGCTGCAACGGTTGTACGTCGCGCTGACTCGCGCGGTCAGCACATTGCACGTCTTGCACGCGGATCGGCTGCCGGAGCCGTTGCTGGCTCAGACCGCGGCGGTTTGACGGCGCGTCGCGTAGAACTGCCAGCCGAGAAAACCCAGAGCCAGCAGCAAGTAACTGTTGCCGATCAGGTGCTCGACCGGTCCCCACGACAGCTCCAGGTACCCGTTCTTCGGCAGCCACGAATGCGGTCCGATCACGAAAATCGCCGCTACCGCCACCAATCCGGCGACCGCGATCCTGGTGTGCGCGCGGGCGGCGAACAGCACGACCGCCGGCACGATCCACACCCAGTGGTGCGACCAGGAAATCGGCGAACACACCAGGATCGCCGCCGTGTTGAGCAGGAAAGCCATCGGCGGGTCGGCGCGCAGCATCGCGGGCACGGTCAGCGCGAGCGCGGCGAGGGTCAGCACCGCGACGAGGATCAGCGTCGGGGTGTCCGGAAGTCCGAATCGGTGCACCGCACCCTGGATGGTCTGGTTTGTCGCGAAAATCGACCCGCTCATGCCGGACGCGCCGGTCAGGCCGCCGCCGAACCAGTACTTCATCGACGCTTCCGGCGCGATCACGAACCCGGCGACACCAGCGAGCACGAAGGTGACCACCGTCGTCACGGCCGCGCGGAAGTCCTTTTTCAGCAGGAAGAACAGCAGGAAGCCGGCCGGGGTGATCTTCATGGCGGCGGCGAGGCCCAGCAGGACACCGCGGGGCAGCCGGGTGCGGGGGCCGAGGCAGTCGATCACCACGAGCGCCATCAGCAGCAGGTTGATCTGCCCGAACCACAACGTTTCGCGGACCGGTTCGAAGGCCAGCGAGCCGGCTCCGATCAGCAGCGCCGCCAACAGCGCGGTCCGCCGTCCGGCGTGCGGCCGGACCACGACGTAGACCGTTCCGCATAGACACGCCAGGGACACGCCGAGCATCACCATCGCACCCAGCGGCAGCGGCATCGCGGCGAACACCAGGAACACGACGGCCGCGAACGGCGGGTAGATGAACGGCAGGATCAGCCCGGCGCGGGTCGGCGGGAGCGGGCCGTAGACGTCCTCGCCCTGGGCGAGCGCCCGCGCACCGGAGCGGTAGATCTCCAGGTCGAGCGGCCACATCGTGCAGACGAGCCACAGTATCGCCACTGCTGCCGCGACCGCGGCGATGAGCAGCGCGAACACTGTCCGCCGGTGGGTGCCGACGTCGTCTAGCCACCGGCGCAACGCGACAGCGGGGGGCCGGATGGAAGTCACTCCGCGATCATGCCGGGGCGATCACCCGTTCGCGCAGTGGGGGCGGGACCAGGCGACCTCGTCGACCGCGAGCCACGGTGCGTTCGCGGCGGCCGCGGGCGTGACTCCGGCGAAGGCTTTGACCTCGTGGTGCAGGTGCGACTGGTCGACGTATCCGCTCTCCGCCGCCACCGTCGCCGGGCTTTCGCCAGCGGCGAGCCGGTGCACCGCGTGGTCGAACCGGACCAGCTGGGCGGCTCGTTTCGGGCTCAGCCCGAACTGGCCGCGGAACCGGGACCACAGCCGTTTCCGGCTCCATCCGGTTTCGTCGGCCAGCTGCTCGATCCGCACCTGACCGCGGTGCGCGTCCATCCGCTGCCAGGCGAAGGCGACTTCCGGATCGACGGTGCGACCGGCTTCGTATCGTTTCCCCAAACAGGCTTCTACCAGCGCGAACCGCTCGTTCCAGGACTTCAGCGCGCGCAGCTGGCCTGGCAGCTCGGTCGGCCAGACGTCCTCGAGGGACACGACCTCGCCGCTCAGCTCCGTCCCGAGCACCGCGTGCGCGACCGCGGGGGACAGCCGGATCTGCACGCATTCGATGCCTTGTCCGCGCACGCGCATCCCTTGCGGTGCCAGCCCGGCGACAATGCTGCCTCGCGCCACGTCGTTGATGAGCAGCGTTTCGCGGAGATTGAGGAACAGCGTGACCGCCGGGTACGGGACCACCGTCAGGTCGACCAGGTCGACGGTGTCGCCGACGAATCCGGCCATCTGCACACCTGGCAACCGACTCGGCCGTGATGGCACGGCGATGCCCCACACCGCTGCTCCGTCGCGAGCCCACTCGGCTGGTCGCATGCCGTCATCGTACGTAAATCCGGCGGCGCGACATTTCTCCAAGACCGGCGACCACCGCCCCGACCAGGCTGAGCGGACATCGGAAAGGGGATCCGTCATGGTCAATCCGTTCAGTTCCGCAGTGGAAGTCGCCGCCGCTATCCGGGCGAAGGAGGTGAGCCCGGTCGAGGTCGCCGACTGCTGCCTCGACCGCATCGCCGAGCTTGATCCGAAGTTCAACGCCTTCTGCTTCCGTGCCGACGACGAGGTCCGTGCCGCCGCGAGAGCCGCCGCCGACGTCGTGGCGCGGTCCAAGCCGGAGGAACTGCCGCCGTTCCACGGGGTTCCGCTGCCGATCAAGGACCTCGCCAATGTCGCCGGCTGGCCGACCACCTACGGCTCGCTGGCCACTGACCGGGCGCCGCAGTCGAAGTCGGACCCGGTCGTGCGGCGGTTCGCCGACGCGGGCTTCCTCCCGCTCGGCAAGACCACGACGTCGGAGTTCGGCGCGGTGCCGTTCACCGAAAGCGAGGCGCAGGGCATCACTCGCAACCCGTGGGACTCCGACCGCACGCCCGGCGGTTCGTCCAGCGGCGCGGGGGTCGCCGTCATCGCCGGAATGGCTCCGGTCGCGCACGCGGAGGACGGCGGCGGCTCGATCCGCATCCCGGCGTCGTGCACCGGTCTCGTCGGGCTGAAGCCGACCCGCGGCCTGGTCACGAACGCCGTGGTGGAGGTCGAGGGCTTCGCGACCAGCGGCGTCGTCAGCCGGACGCTGGCCGACACCGCCGCCGTACTGGACGTCCTCACGCGACATGACCCCGGCGCGTGGTGGTCGCAGCCGACGCCCACGCGTTCCCTCGCCGACGCACTGTGCACGGAATCGCCGACCGGCCTGCGGATCGGCGTCCTCACCACCTCGCTGATCGACGGCATCGCTGTCGACCCGGCTTGTCTTGCCGCGGTCGACAAAACTCTTCGCGCGCTCGAAGAAGCCGGACATCAGATCGTCGACAAACCGCTTCCGCTGCCGACGTCCGAGGAGCTGATCTCGACGTTCATGAAGGTCTGGAACGTTGCCAGCGCGGGCATCCCGCTGGTCGACCCCGACCGCGTCGAACCGCACAACCGGGCACAGCGCGAGGCGGCGAAGTCGGTCGATTCCTGGACTTACGCGGAGAGCGTGCACAAGACCCAGGTGCTGTCGCGCCGCATTGTCGAGGCTTTCACCGACAGCTTCGACCTGCTGGTCACGCCGACCATGGCGTGCCTCCCGCCGAAGGTCGGCGCGTGGCGAGCGAGCGGGAATCCGGTGGTCGCGGCGTACCCGATGGGCGTCTTCACGTCGCTGTTCAACGTGACCGGCCAGCCGGCGATCTCCCTTCCGCTGCACCACGACGAGGCGAGCGGCCTGCCGGTCGGCGTCCAGCTGGTGGCCGCGCCGTGGCGGGAGGACCTGCTGTTGCAGGTCTCCCGCACGCTGGAGCAGGCACTTCCCTGGACGGACCGGCGGCCGCCGCTCGACCTCGACTAGCCGACGTAGGCGGCCAGGTGCTTCCCGGTGAGCGTCCGCTTCTTCTTCACCAGCTCGGCGGGCGTTCCCTCGAAGACCACCTGGCCGCCGTCGTGCCCGGCGCCGGGGCCGAGGTCGATGATCCAGTCGGCGTGCGCCATCACGGCCTGGTGGTGCTCGATGACGATCACCGACTTGCCCGATTCGACCAGGTGGTCCAGCAGCCCGAGCAGTTGCTCCACGTCGGCGAGGTGCAGGCCGGTGGTGGGCTCGTCGAGGATGTACACGCCGCCGCCTCCGCCCATGTGCGTCGCCAGCTTCAGCCGTTGCCGCTCGCCGCCGGACAGGGTGGTCAGCGGCTGGCCGAGGGTCAGGTAGCCGAGGCCGACCTGCTCCATCCGTTCGAGGATCCGGTGCGCGGCCGGGGTTTTCGCGTCGCCCTCGGCGAAGAAGGCGGTGGCCTGGGCGACCGACATCGCGAGCACCTCGCTGATGTCCCGTCCGCCGAAGTGGTACTCCAGCACCGAGGCGTCGAACCGCTTGCCCTCGCAGACCTCGCAGGTGGTGGCCACCCCGGCCATCATCCCGAGGTCGGTGTAGATGACGCCGTTGCCGTTGCAGTTCGGGCACGCGCCCTCGGAGTTGGCGCTGAACAGCGCGGGCTTCACGTTGTTGGCCTTGGCGAAGGCCTTGCGGATCGGTTCGAGCAGCCCGGTGTAGGTCGCCGGGTTGCTCCGCCGCGAACCGCGGATCGGGGCCTGGTCGACCGAAACCACGTCATCGGATTCCCGGATGGACCCATGGATCAGCGAGCTTTTGCCCGACCCGGCCACGCCGGTGATCACGCACAGGACGCCGAGCGGGATGTCGACGTCCACGTCCTGGAGGTTGTGCGTGTTCGCGCCGCGGATCTCCAGCACGCCCGTGCGCTCCCGCACCGACGGCTTGAGCGAGGCACGGTCGTCCAAATGCTTGCCGGTCAACGTCTTGCTCGCGCGCAGACCGTCCACAGTGCCCTCGAAACACACCGTGCCGCCGTTCGTGCCCGCGCCCGGCCCGAGGTCGACCACGTGGTCGGCGATCGCGATCGCCTCCGGTTTGTGCTCCACGACGAGGACGGTGTTTCCCTTGTCCCGCAACCGGAGCAGCAGGTCGTTCATCCGCTGGATGTCGTGCGGGTGCAGGCCGATGGTGGGTTCGTCGAAAACGTAGGTGACGTCGGTGAGCGACGAGCCGAGATGCCGGACCATCTTCACCCGCTGCGCTTCGCCGCCGGACAGCGTGCCCGCCGGCCGGTCGAGCGACAGATAGCCGAGGCCGATCTCCACGAACGATTCGAGCGTTTCGTGCAACGACTTCAGCAGCGGCGCGACCGACGGGTCCGACAGCTTCCCGACCCAGTCGGCGAGGTCGCTGATCTGCATCGCGCACACGTCGGCGATGCTCATCCCGTCGATCTTGGACGACCGCGCCAGCTCGCTCAGCCGCGTCCCGTCGCACTCCGGGCACGTCGCGAAGGTGACCGCCCGGTCCACGAACGCGCGGATGTGCGGCTGCATCGCCTCGACGTCCTTGGACAGATACGACTTCTGGATCCTCGGCACCAGACCCTCGTAGGTCATGTTGATGCCTTCGATCTTCATCCGCGTCGGTTCCTTGTACAGGAAGTCCTGCAGCTCGCGCTTCGTGTACTTGCGGATCGGCTTCGCGGGATCGACCAGGCCGGAACCGCTGTAGAGCCGGTAGTTCCAGCCGCCCGGGGTGTAGCCGGGGATGGTCAGCGCGCCCTCGTCGAGCGATTTCGTGTCGTCGTACAGCTGGGAAAGGTCGATGTCGTTGATCGAACCGCGGCCCTCGCAACGCGGGCACATGCCGCCGGTGACGCTGAAACTGCGCCGTTCCTTGATCTCCTTGCCGGCGCGCTTCACGGTGACCGCGCCCGCCCCGCTGATCGAGGCGACGTTGAACGAGAACGCCTGCGACGACCCGATGTGCGGCGTGCCGAGGCGGCTGAACAGGATCCGCAGCATCGCGTTGGCGTCGGTGGCGGTGCCGACCGTCGAACGCGGATCGGCCCCCATCCGCTGCTGGTCGACGATGATCGCGGTGGTCAGCCCGTCGAGGACGTCGACCTCGGGACGGGCCAGCGTCGGCATGAAGCCCTGCACGAAACTGCTGTAGGTCTCGTTGATCAGCCGCTGCGATTCCGCCGCGATCGTGCTGAACACCAGCGAGCTTTTGCCCGAGCCGGACACCCCGGTGAACACCGTCAACCGGCGCTTCGGGAGTTCGACGCTGACGTCCTTGAGGTTGTTTACGCGGGCGCCCTGCACGCGGATCAGGTCATGGCTGTCGGCGGCGTGCTCCGGCGAGGGCGTGGTCTTCCCCTTGGCCTTGGTCATCGTCTCTCCCAGTTTCTTTCCCCAGAGGTCCGGCTCGGACTTCTTCAGTTCGCTTGCTGGATGCGGATCAGGTTTCCGGCCGGGTCGCGGAAGGAGCAGTCGCGGACGCCGTAGGGCTGGTCGGTCGGCTCCTGCACGACCTCGGCGTCGCTGGCCTGCAACCGGTTGAAGGTCGCGTCGACGTCCTTGGTGGCGAGGTTCAGCGCGGCGTAGGTGCCCTTGGCCATCATTTCGGTGATCATCCGGCGTTCGTCGTCGGTGAGGCCGGGGAACGCGGCGACCGGCTGCAGCACGACCGACGTGTCCGGCTGTCCGGGCGGGCCGACGGTAATCCAGGCCATGTCCCCGTATTTGACGTTGTTGCGCACCTCGAAGCCGAGGACGTCGCGGTAGAAGGTCAGCGTCGCTTCCGGATCGGTGTGCGGGAGGAAGCTCGCGTGAATGGTCATCTCCATGGCGATCACACTAGGTGCGCGCCGAGCGGGGTGCTTCTCGATTCCTGATCGGTCGCGTGACCTGTTTCGCGACGCACGGCGCCATGCCCTCGGTCGCTCCGGTCTCCTCTTGCCGGTAAACGCTTGGCGGCTTCCCGACCAGCTCGGTAAAGCGGGTACTGAACGTCCCCAGCGACGAGAACCCGACCTCGAAACACACCTCGGTGACGCTCAGATCGCCGCGGCGCAGCAACGCCATCGCACGCTCGATGCGACGGGTCATCAGATACGAATACGGCGACTCTCCGTAAGCGGCGCGGAACTGCCGGCTGAGGTGCCCGGCCGAGACGTTGACGCTTCGCGCGAGCGCCTCGACATCCAGGGGACGGGCGTACTCGCGGTCGATCCGGTCGCGCACCCGGCGCAACCGTGCGAGATCGGCCAATCGCTGCGCGTCGTCCGGTTTGCTGGTCACTTCCGAATCGTGCCACGGCGATCGCTTCAGCCCCAGTAATCCGCCCGTTCGGGCTGGTGGCCGATTCGTTCAAGACCCTCGCGCGACACCCGTGCGACGGTGTCCGGGTGACTGTGAAATTGGAGGCCGTCGCCCCGTTCCTCGCCGGGCACGGCCGATTGCTGGACCAGCGGCGGTTCGAGCTGCTGCAGGGAAACGGGCGAGCCGAGGAGGTGCTCGCGGCGGTCGCGGCCTACCGGAATCCGGACGGCGGTTACGGCTGGGGACTGGAACCGGACCTGCGCGCGCCGGAGAGCCAGCCGGGCGGTGCGCTGCACGCGTTCGAGGTGTTCGCCGACGTCGCGCCGGTGACCACGCCGCACGCCGCGCAGCTGTGCGACTGGCTGGACTCGGTGTCGTTCCCGGACGGCGGGCTGCCGTTCGCGTTCCCGGTCGCCGACCCGACCGCGTGCGCTCCTTTTTGGACCGGGGCCGATCCGGCGGTGTTCTCGTTGCAGAGCACGGCGTTCACCGCGTCGGCGGCGTGGCGGGTCGCCGAACACGACCCGGCGGTCGCGGCGCATCCGTGGCTCGCGCGGGCGACCGAGACCTGCCTGCGCGCGATCCGCGACCTCGAGGAGATGCCGCACGTCATCGAGCTGAGCTTCGCGATCCACCTGCTCGACGCCGCGTACGACCGGTACCCGGAAGCCGGCGAACTGCTGACTGGCTTGGCGAGATTCCTGCCGGACAACGGGATCGTCCCGGTCCAAGGCGGTTCCGAGGGCGAGGTGCTGCGTCCGCTGGACTTCAGCCCGGTGCCCGGCCCGTCCCGGCGGCTGTTCACCCCGGAGGCGATCGAAGCGGACCTGACCCGGCTGGAAGAGGGCCAGCAGCCCGACGGCGGCTGGACGGTCGACTTCGCCAGCTTCTCCCCGGCGGCCGCGCTGGAATGGCGCGGCTACGCCACCGTCGGTGCGATCTCCAAGCTGCGCGCCAACTCCCGGCTCAGCTAAGCGCACCCCAATGTGGCATTGGGTGCGTGGGACGCACCGAACGCCACATTGGGTGCGTGAGATGCACCCAATGTGGCATTGGGGCGGCACGGGTCAGGGCCAGAGGCGTTCGCGAACCCAGCCCGCGGGTTCGCGGCGGTAGCGGACCCGGAGGTGCCGCCGGTCGTGCGAGGCCTGCCAGAACTCCACCGTTTCCGGCTGGATCAGGTAGCGCGTCCACGTTTCCGGTGCCGCGTCCGGGTTTTCCGTCACCCAGTCCGCGGCTGACGCGGCGGCTTCGACCAACTTGGCCGGATCCGTCAGCACCTCCGACTGATGCCCGACGTACGCCTCGGCGCGCGACGCGGGCGGCCGGTCGAGAAAATCGGCGGCGGACACCTCGGGCGCGGCCGGAACCACCAAACCGCGCACCCGCACCTGCCGTCCGCGGCCGGGCCAGAAGAACGTCAGCGCCGCGCGCGGGTTCGCCGCCAGCTGCTGGCCCTTTGGGCTTTCCGAGCTGGTCGCGACTGCCCAGCCGTCCTCGTCGACGTTCTTGAGGATCACGACGCGAGCGTCCGGCGCGCCCTCGGCGTCCACTGTGGACAGAGTGACGGCGTGCGGGGCCAGCACGTGCTCGCCGGCTTCGGTCAGCCAGGCGAGGAACAGCTCCTCGGGCGTCTCCGGGGTCTGGTCCGGGTCGAATTCCGGAAGCTGTTCGGGGAACGACTGCCAGCCGCGCAACGAAACCATGTCACCGACCGTACGGCGGCTGCCCCGGCGGCGGGTAGTGCGGCGGCTGCGGCCCGGCCGGACCCGCGGCGGGCGGAGGGCCGGTCTGCGGCATCGGCCCGGACGGAATCTGGCCGGGGAACCCGCCGGGACCCTGCTGCGGGGGTTGCCGGTAAGCCGCCTGCTGCTGCGCCTGCCACTGCACCTGCTGGAAAGCCTCGCCCGGCTGCGGGAAACAGAACGTCAGCTTCGCGTTGATCGCGCCGTGCATCGCCGCGCCCCAGAGCTTCCCGCCGGTGAAGGCGTAGGTCATGCCCGCGTGCGGATCCACCGCGACCATCCGGGTTTCGCCGCCGAACTGGTTGCTCGTCTTCGCGCTCGCCAACTGCGCGGCGTCCGGGTGCACGCGTCCGACCAGCCCGCAGATCACCACCGACGCCGCGGTCCAGCCGATCGTGCCCTGCACGTTGGCGCGGGCGTGCTGGGTGGCCATGCCGGTGAACTGCTGCAGGGTCGCCGCGTCGACCTCGGGGTACGCCCCGGCGACGACGCAGTAGTTCATCGTGGAAAGCATGATCGACTCGGTGAACAGGCCGACCGCGGCGGTCACCGGTCCGATCTGGACGGTGTTGAGCCTGCCGCCGCTGCGCACCACGCGTTCGGCGACCACCTGCAAGTACTGCTCGGGCGTGAGCACGTCCGCGACCTCCCCGGGCTGAGCGGAATCCGCTGTCATCGTCGCACGCGCCGCCCTTCGCGCGGACTTCACCGGGCATGGTTGACTGTGCCCGCCATGCGCCGACTTCTCGTTCTCGCCCCAGCCCTGGTCCTGCTCGCCGGCTGCAATCCGTCGAGCCCGGCGAAGGAGACCCCGTCTTCGGCGCCGGCGAGTTCCGCCTCGGCCTCGGCGGGGCTGCCGCCCGATCCGCAGCCCGCGCGCACCGCGGAATGCCCGTACCTGTCGAACGAGACGGTGCAGGACGCGAACGGACAGCACGTCACCAAGGTGCGGGTGTCCGACGACGAGCCGCATCCGACGTGCTTCTTCTACCGCCCGGACGGCAGCGTCCAGCTGAGCGTGCGGGTGTACGTGGGCAAGAGCGACGTCGCGACCGCGCTGGTCAACAAGGCCGCGCCGGTCGACACCTCGAACCCGGCTTCGGATCCGGCGGGGTGGAAGGGCGGCTACCAGCCGTCCGGCGACGGGGTGGTCTACGCCGTCGCGAAGGGCGAGGCCGCGGTCATCGTGACGAGCAATCAGAAGCAGAGCATCAAAGCACGCACAGTGGCGAAAAAGGCTATCGCTGCCCTGAAGCTCTGAGTAACGGGCTCCGCACGGGTGAGTGAAGTTGATCTTGTATTACTCTAAGCAGCACGCGCAGTCCCCCCAACACTCGCGCGGCGGGTGCCCGTCCGGCACCGAAAACTTGGTTACCCCCTTTGACGACAAGGACAGATTCGTGGCTGACACCCTCAAGGAAATCCTGCTCGACTCGAGCCGTCGCCCCAACGTGGTCACTGACCTCGGAGAGCTCGTGGACGCCGAGGTCTCCGACAAGGGCGGGGTCTCGGGCGCGGTCGTGAAGACCGGCTTCGCCGCCGTCAAGAAGATCAAGCCGGGCATCATCCCGTCCGCCGTCGACAGCCTGCTGGACGACTTCGCCGTCGCCCTCGAGCCGTTCTACGGCGACTACCGCGCCAAGGGCGGCAACGACTTCGGCGCCTACCTGAGCAGCCGCTCGGACGAGGCTTCGGACGCGCTGCTCGGGGTCACCGACAGCCGCGCCGAGCGCAGCAGCCGCGACAGCATCAAGAAGGTCTACTCGAAGCTGCGCCCGAACGGCAAGAAGAACGTCGAGGAGGCGCTGCCGCGTCTGGGCAAGCTGATCGACAAGCACGCCGCCGCGGTCTGAACCGGCTGAGCGACAACACGAAAAAGGGCCCCGGGACGCACTTCCCGGGGCCCTTTTCGCGTGTTCAGTTCTTCTTCTCCGCAGCCGACGTGCTCGGCGCCTTGCCGTTCGTCTTCGGCTCGCCCGGCTTGGCGTCCTTCGCGTCCTTGGCATCCTTCGCCTCGGGAGCCGGCTTGGCGGGCGGTGCCGGGGGAGCCGGCGGGGTGGCCTTCGGCGGGGCCGGGGCGACCGGCGGCTCCTGCTGACGCGACTTCAGCGCGACGGCGGTGCCGACCGCGACCGCGCCGAGACCCAGGATCCACGGCCAGCGGCGACGCTTGCGAGTGCCCTTGGCGGCGCTCTTCGCCTCCTCCAGCGCGGCCCGGAACTCCTTCTTCGCCGCCTTGAAGTCCTTCTTGCCGCGACGCTTCGACTCGCCAGCCGACGCGGCGGCCTTGATCGCGGCCTTCTTGGCCTTGCGGCCCGGCTTCTTCATCTCGGCGATGCGGGCGAGCGCTTCCTTGCGCGCCGCGGCGGAGCTCTTCTTCAGCTCCTTGCGGGTCAGCTCCGTCTTCTTCGCCAGCTTGCGCCGGGCCCGGCGGCTCCGCTTGCCCAGCTCCTCCGCGCCGGCCTCGGCGGCCTTCGCGCCCGCCTTGCCCGCCTCGACGACCAGCTTCCGCAGGTCCGCCGAGCCGGATTTGGCCGACTCACCGACCGATTCCACGGCCCGGGTCATGGTCTTCACCTCATCAATCGTTGTGAAACAGATCTGTTGCTTGACATCTATCCTGCCCTTTTTCCGCCCGCACCGCTGCGGCTTCCCGCTGCGGGCGTCTCGGAAACCTCGAGAAAGTGTCTTCTTCCTGGGCCAACGTCCGGCGCGACAGGCGCGGACGGCCCCCTGAACCCCCCATTTGTGCGAAGGGGTGGCACGATGGCGGCGTGACTGAAAGCGCCCGCAAGGCCACCCTGCACACCAACCAGGGTGACATCCACGTGAACCTGCTGCCCGACCACGCGCCCAAGACCGTGGCGAACTTCGTGGGGCTGGCCACCGGCTCCAAGGAGTACACCCAGCCGAACGCGAAGGGCGGCAACTCCGGTCCGTTCTACGACGGCTCGATCTTCCACCGGGTCATCGACGGCTTCATGATCCAGGGCGGTGACCCGACGGGCACCGGCCGCGGCGGCCCCGGCTACAAGTTCGGCGACGAGTTCCACCCGGAGCTGCAGTTCTCCAAGCCGTACCTGCTGGCCATGGCGAACGCCGGGCCGGGCACCAACGGCTCGCAGTTCTTCATCACCGTCGCGCCGACCTCGCACCTGAACTTCCGGCACACGATCTTCGGCGAGGTGGCGGACCAGGAGTCCCGCAATGTCGTCGACGCCATCGCGACCACCGCGACCGGACCGGCGGACCGCCCGCTGTCCGACATGGTCATCGAGAAAATCACCGTCGAAGACTGACGCGCCGCAGGCAGGGATGGGGTTTCGGTAGGTTGGAGTCATCGTGAGCCAACCACCGAACCCGTCCGCGCCCGCCCTTCCCGGTTGCTGGTGGCATCCGAACCGCCCGACCGGTCTCAGCTGTGCCCGCTGCGGGCGTCCGGCCTGCCCGGACTGCCTGCGCGAAGCCCCGGTGGGGTTCCAGTGCACCGACTGCGTCCAGTCCGGGGCGCAACAGCAGAAACAGCAGCACCGGCAGTATCAAGACGCCGGGATGGGCTCCCGCACGATCGCCGGGGCCCGGCTGTCGAATTCGTACGTCGTCACCGCGACGTTGATCGCGGTGAACGTGGTGATCTTCCTGATCACCGTTTTCCAGGCGAAGAGCCTGTTCAACAACGGTTTCGCCCCGCTTGAGCAGATGGGCACCCTGCAGACCCGAGCCGCGCTGGGCAACGGCGAGTGGTGGCGGATTCTCACCTCGGGTTTCCTGCACTACGGGCCTATTCACATCGCCGCGAACGCGTTCTCGCTCTGGATGATGGGCCGGGCGCTCGAGCAGGTCTTCGGCAAGGTTCGGTATCTGGCCCTCTACTTCGTGTCCATGCTCGGTGCCTCGGCCTCGGTGCTGCTCTTCGAGGACCCCGGCCGGTGGACCGCCGGGGCTTCCGGTGCGATCTTCGGCCTGCTCGGCAGCTACGCGGTGATCGTCCTGAAGCTTCGGCTCAACCCCACCGCGCTGCTGATCAACCTGGTGATCAACGCCTACATCACCTTCTCCATCTCCGGCATCTCGCTCTTCGCGCACGCGGGCGGGCTTGTTACCGGGGCACTGGTGACTGCCGCGATGCTGTACGCGCCAGCCAAGAACCTGGCCCGGTGGCAGGCGATCGGCACGGCTATCGTCGCGGTCGCGCTCGTCGGGCTGATCGGCTGGCGAGCCACCCAGATCCCGCCGCAGACGTGCCTGTACGTGCAGTACCAGGGCGAATCCCAGTACTTCTGCGTGACGTCAGGCTCCGGTGGAGCGAGCGCGTAGCTCGGCGAGCGCGTCCAGCACGTCGCGAGGATCCTCGCCGAGGTCGGTCTGCCCGAAAATGAACAGCTGGTCGGCGTGCTCAAGTTCGAGCGTCACGCCGTCACGCCCAAGCCGCCGGGTGCTGCGCAGCCGGACCGTCGTGCCGGTCCAGGGGAGCTGATGAGTGCCGTTGAGCGTGCGAGCACGCAAACCATCGGCGTCGGCGGCCAGGCGCGGGCGGACGAGCGTCCAGTGGACCGCGAACGCGCCAGCGGCGAGCGTCGCGAGGCCCGTGAGCACCGCGCCCTTGCCGTCGCCGAAGACCGCGTCCAGAACGGTCCCGACCAGCAGCAACGTGGTCAGGCCCCACGCCACTACCACGAGGTTTCGGCGCGGGGCCCAGGAGGCCGGGTGGTTATCCACAGGGGTTATCCACACTGGGGATGAGTCACACCGGTGTGATTCGGTGTCAATCGGCCGTCCGGAGCAAAGCTGATCCGGCGGATGGTCAGCGCCACCGCATCGTCATCAGCAGGCCGGCGATCATCGCGGCGAATCCGATGGCGAAATTCCAGTTTCCGAGTTCGCTGAGGAACGAAACTTTGTCGCCGGCGATGTAGTTCACGACCAGCCACGCCAGCCCGAGGAGCATGAGGCCGAACATGACGATCTTGTAGAACAGGTTCGACGGTCCCGCGGCCTGGACCTTCACCGGGGTGCGGCGGTCGACAGGCGGGGTGTACGCGGTCTTCTTGCGGACCTTCGACTTCGGCATCGTTTCCTCGCGTGCTCTCGGGCATTCCTGGTGGCGGCATCCTGGACGAGGTCCCGCTGTCGGGGTGCGCAACCAGCGCCACGTGCACACGTTAACGTAAAGGACGGCTCCGCAGCACCGGGCGGGAGCGGTCGGGTTTCTCAGACTGTGACAATAGCGCCACCTGGAGTCCCGAGGAGGGCTCCGGCCGGGCGCGGGAGGAGCTTGCGTGACGCCGCAAGATTGGCCGGGCGAGGACGACCGCCGCCCCGGCACGGGACCTGACCGCCCGGTCCGCCGCCAGCCCCCGCCGCCGAGGCGGCAGTCCGGGCAGACCCCGCCGCGACGAAGAGTGGCCGGCGATCCGGGCCGGAGATCACCCGAACAGCGCACGCCGATCGACCGGGGTGGACCGCGCCCGGACGGCGGCGAAAACCGGCCGGTGCAAGGGCGGGCGGGTGAAGGCAGGCCCCGCGAGGGTGACCCCCGCGGCGGTGATTTCGGCGGCCAAGGCGGTGACGGACCCCGGCGGACGGCCGAGTTCCGTGCCGAAGGCACCCCGCAGCGACGCCCCGACGGCCCGCGCCGTACCGGCGAATTCGGTGCCCAGCCCGGAGATCCCGGCCGACGCCCCCGTCGCCAGCCGGAAGAGGGCCGTCCGATGCCTCGCCGGGTGGGTTCCGCGGCCCCGGATCCGTCCCGGCGGCGGATGACCGGCCCGGAGTTCGCCGATCAGCCGACCGAGGTGTTCTCCGCGGTGGCTGTCGCCGACGAGGACGACAAGAAGGCCAAGAAAACCCCGCCGCCGCTGGGCAAGGGCGGGGTCGCGATCCGCACCGCGGGCGAAATCTTCATCACGCTCGGCGTGATCGTGCTGCTGTTCATGGTGTACGAGGTGTGGGTCACCGACCTGTTCTCCGCGGAGAAACAGCACACCGCGAGCGACCAGCTCGACGGCGACTGGCAGCAGGACCGCACGCTGCACCCGGAATTGATCGACGGCAAGGCGTTCGCGCGCATCCACATCCCGTCGTTCGGCGCGGACTTCAACTTCACTATCCAGGAAGGCACCGGCGAGGATTCGCTGGCGGTCGGTCCCGGCCACTACAAGGGCACCGCGCTGCCGGGCGAACCGGGCAACTTCGGCATCGCCGGACACCGCGTCGGCAAGGGCGCGCCGTTCAACGACTTGGACAACCTGAGTTCCTGCGACCAGATCGTCATCGAAACGCACTCCGATTTCTTCATCTACCAGGTGTTGCCGTACGACGACGAGGTCAAGGGCTGGAGCAGCGGCAAGGGCGCGCAGCCGGAATGCAAGGGCGTGGGGACGCTGCGCAATTCGAGCATCCCCGGCGGCGGACCGTACGACGAGACGTTCGGCCGCAAGGTCGTCCAGCCGAGCCAGGGCGACGCGGTGAACGCGGTGCCGTACAAGCCGGCCGGGGCGTTGCCGAAGGCACAGCAGGCTTCGCTGCTCACGCTCACTACGTGTCACCCGCAGTTCTCCGCGAAGGAGCGGCTGATCATCACCTCCGTGCTGACCCGTCAGGTGCCGAAGACGCAGGTGCCGGATTACACGACGTTGCTGAAGAAGATCGGAGTCGGTTCCTGATGTACGGCTGGCTCTGGCGGCATCTGCCTGGTCCGTTCGCGGTGAAGTTCGCGATCGCACTCGTGCTGGTGCTCGGGATCGTGGCGCTGCTGATGTTCGTGGTGTTCCCGTGGCTGGACCCGCTGCTGTGGTTCAACAACGTGTCGGTGAACAACTGAGGTTCGGTGTCTTCCTGGTCTCGGGCCGCTTCCCGGGCCAGGACGACGCTGCCGTACTGCGGCGTACTGTCCGCGCTGCTTCCGCGGCCGAGGCTGCCGGTTTCGACGACGTGTGGCTGGCCGAGCATCACTTCATGCCGTACGGCGTGTGCCCGTCGGCCATCACGCTCGCCGCGCACGTGCTTGGGCAGACTTCGCGGATCAGCGTTGGTACAGCGGTGAGCGTGCTGTCCACGACGCATCCGGTCGCGTTGGCCGAGCAGTGGTCAATGCTCGACGCGGTTTCCGGTGGACGTCTGCGGTTGGGTGTTGGCCGGGGTGGGCCGTGGCAGGACCTGGAGGTGTTCGGGACCGGATTGCCGCGGTATGAAACGGGTTTCGCGGAGTCGCTGGATTTGCTGCTGACTGCCGCTGCGGGCCGGGTTTCGGCTCAGGGGTCGCATTTCGCGTTCCGGGAGGTTTTGCTGCGCCCGGTTCCGCAACGGCCTGCTCGGGTCGTAGTGGCCTGCGGTGGGCCGACTTCTTCTGCGGTGCGGTTGGCTGCGGAACGGGAGCTGCCGTTGTTGCTGGGCCTGCACGCGGATGATGCCGAGAAGGCGGCGACGGTCGCTGCTTACGGTGCGCCCGCAGCTCATGTGTCGACTGTGCTGTGCCAGGTCGGGGATGATGCTGCGGATGTGGTGCGCCGCGCGTTGCCGGAGTGGTTGTCGGACGGCCTAGCTGCCCATGTTCCGGTGGACGACCGGCCTGGACCGGCTCGGGATCCTTGGGAGTACACGGAAAAGCTGTGCGCGATCCATCCGGTGGGGTCGGTTGAGCATTGCGTCGAGACGTTGCGGACGAGTTTCCGGCGTACCGGGGTGTCTCACGTGATCATGTTCGTGGAGGCGTCCGGTACGGCGGAGGGCACGATGGCGAATATTGCGCGGATCGGTGCTGAGGTGCTTCCCGCGCTGCGGGCGCTTAAGCCTTCTCATCTCTAGTTCGCAGGTTCGGGTTCTGCCGGGGGTTCTACGGCTGGACGCTGCTTGGCTGTGCTCGCCGCTGCTTCGGTGACAGTCATCCGGATAGACCGTGGAGATCAGCGGAGTGCACTCTCCGTAATAGCTCAAACGCGATCGCTACCGCAGCAGAGAATCTTTTAGTCTCTCGGTGCAGGCTCAAGGTCTGTCTTAATGGGCTCTGGACCTGGTCATTGTGGGCGCGCCGCGACACGTCACAGGCCCGCGCTTCGACCGTTGACCACCTCACGCCGTGTAACACCGACGATGATCCTTGCGAGTACAAACCCGACACACTCTAAGCGGCGAGCCTCTGGGGGAACAAATGTCGGTTCACAGACCCATCGGTTTTGCGATCGCCGCGTCCGTGCTGCTGATCTCCCTGGTCGCATGCGGCTCATCGACAGGTACTAATTCCGCGGAGCCGACATCGGCATCGTCGACGTGGAAAAGCATGTTCGATTCCAGCACGGTCAGTCCGTCAGCGTCACTGCCAACGCACAAGACCGCCATCCCGCCGGCGGCAAGCGAGTTCGATGTCTCCTTGAAGACCATTTCCAAGCAGTGCTTCGGGTCCGCTGGCTGCAATGTGGTGGTAGAGCCGAAATTTACGTATAAGGGCACGACGGAGCTCGACCAGTACACGTGCGACATCACTTACGAGATCACCGGCGACCAAAGCGGTCTGATCACGGAGACCTCGTCAGGCACGAGCCCTGGGAAAACGACTGTCCGAAACACCGTGCTGACCACCCCGTCCACGAAAACCAAGGTCGCCGCCTCAGTGACGTCAGTGGAGTGCAGAACCACCTGAGCAGAAGAAAAGGCCTGGCCAGAGGAATCCCCTGACCAGGCCGATCCTCAAACCCAGACTCAGCAGTCCCGCAGTTCAGGGCTCTGGTTCAGCAACTGCCCCCGCGGCGAAACGAACGCCCGGTACCGATCGCCGTCCGCTTCCCGGAACACCGCCACCCGGTGGCAGTTCTGGAACGCCAGCTTCACCCCGAAATGCCGTTCCAGCCCGCCCCGGATCGCGTCCGAGGCCAGTGCGCGCAGCAGCTGGCCGCGTTCGGCCTCGCTCGGCGGCGGGGTTTCGTTGTCCGCGAATCCGTCTGCGGCGGTGTCCGCTTCGGCGATCACTCCGGTGATGACCTCCCACGCGTACGGCAGCGAATCCCGCACGCAGGCCACGAACTCGGCGTCGGAGACCTCTCCGCGTTCGGCTTTTTCCAGCAGCGCGGGCGATACGTCCAAGGACAAGACAACCTCCATGGTCAGCGGTACCCCTCAGAGCTACCGGCCCGCCGGACCCCGCCACAAGAGAAAACGAGTTTCATCACCACTTTGGTGGATTACTCCCACCGGAACAGCCGCACGGCGAGCGCCGTTCCGCTCAGCGCGAAGGCGGCCAACGCGACGAACTGCAGCGGCTGCCCGCCGTTGCCGACCCAAGCGTCTTGCAACGGCTGGGTGCCCGGCGGGACGTAGGCGCCGATTTTCTGGATCGCCGCTGGCAGCAGCGGCCGCGGAAGGTAGACGCCGCCGAGGAACATGATGGGGAAGAACGCGATCATCGCCAGTCCGCCCGCAGCCTTGCCGGTGCGGGCGACGGACGCGGCGATCAGGCCCAGGGCGAAGACCGAGACGAGACCCAGCAGCAGGGCCAGCAGGAAGAGCCCGGGATGTCGCGGGATCGGTACGTCGAAGGCGATTCTGGCGGTGACGAGCATCAGCGCCACCCCGGCCAGCGCGACGGCGGCGTGAATGAGCACCTGTGCGAACAGCAGGTACGCGGGCGGCACGGGTGTCGTGGCGAGGCGGCGGAGGACGCCGTGCTCGCGGTAGGACGCGACGGCGGCCGGGATCACCTGCAAGCCCAGCATCGCCAGTGCGATCACCACCAGCGACGGCACCCACAGGTCGACAAATCGGTAGCCGCCGGTGGCGGGGCTTGGTTTCCGCATTCCGGGGATCGAGCCGACGCCCAGCAGGATCGCGGTCGGAAGGAGGACGCCCAGGATCGCCCATAGCGGCGTGCGCAGGAACAGTTTTGCTTCGGTGGCAAGCAAGGTGCGCATCAGAGAACCCCATGTGCAGTAAGCGCGACGAACGCGTCGTGCAGGGTGGGCTGGCCGGTGGTGGCGAGCAGTTCGGCGGGGGTGCCGGCGGCGATGACGCGGCCGTGGTCGAGCAGGACCAGGCGGTCGCACAGGCGCTGTGCTTCGTCCATGAAGTGGGTGACCAGCACGACCGTCACGCCGGAGGCACGCACGTTCTCGACCAGTTGCCACGTTTCCTGCCGGGCATGCGGGTCGAGGCCGGTGGTCAGTTCGTCGAGAATGGCCAGCTCGGGGTTGCCGACCAGGGCGAGTGCGATGGACAGCCGCTGCCGGAGACCGCCGGAGAGCTTGCCGAAGGCGATGTCGCGGTGGGCGTCGAGGCCGAGTTGGGTCAGCAGCGTGTCGATGTCGGCTGGCTTCGGGTAGAAGGACGCGAACAGGGAAAGCGCTTCGCGGACCCGCAGTTTCTCCGGCAGGCGGGCGTCCTGCAGCTGGGTGCCGACGCGGCGGCGCAGTTCGGCGGCGTCGTGCGCCGGATCCAGGCCCAGTACGGAAATCGTGCCGGAATCCGGTGAGCGCAGGCCCTGGAGGCATTCAACCGTCGTGGTCTTCCCGGCCCCGTTCGTGCCGAGAACGCCGAAGATCTCGCCGTGTTCGACGGAGAACGAGACGCCGTCGACCACGACCCGGCCCGCGTAGGTCTTGCGGAGTTCGGAAACTTCGATGAGTCGCATGCGAACGACGCTAGAAGCGCCCGGGGTCCGGCAGAATGAGCCGGAAACCCCAGTTGAGGTGGGGTTTTGCGGGGGCAGGGGTGGGGCTGGGGCCACCCCTGTCCGGGGGCTGAGGCCAGGGTTCGCGGCGGCCGGAGCGGCGAGACTGGGGCGCGAAAGGGGGTGGCCATGACGTCGGTGCGGCGCGCGTGGGCACTCGCCGGGCTCGCGGTAGTGAGCTGGGTCGACGTCCTGCTCGAGCTGATCGCGTTCGCGCTGCTGTGCGTCGGCCTCGTGCTGTTCTTCTCGCCGGCGATTGAACTCGCGCGCGTCCGGTCGCGGCGCACCCGGGAGCTGGTCGGCCGGTGGACCGGACAGGAGATCCCGAGCCCATACCGGCCCGCCCCGCCGGAGCCGGAACGCGAGCGCGACGGGTGGTATCGCGACGGCACCCAGCTCTACCGGCGCGCGTGGTGGATCCGCTGGAATCGACGTTTCACGTGGATCATGGAGGATCCGGCGACCGCCAGGGAGTTCGGCTGGCAGCTGCTGAACCCGCTGGTCGCGTTGGTCTTCGCGGTGTTTTCGCTGGTCGCCGGTCCGGTCGCGCTGCACGGGTACGGCCGGTGGACCGAATACTGGTTCACCCCTCGGGTGCCGCGCGGGAAAATCTGGCCTCTCCGGCGGCTCGAGACGCTGGGTCATCAGTTCGGGCTGTACGCGATTTCGGTGGCTCAGCTGGGCATGGCGGTGGCCCAGCTCGTCGTGCTGTGCGGCTCGATACTGGTGTTCCCGACCGTCACGCGGGCCAGCCGCGCGGTCACCAACACTTTCCGCCGCGAAGCGGAGCACTGGACGGGGGTGCGGATCGCCCAGCCGTACCTGCCGCCGCCCGCGCTGCCGGTGCCGCGCGGCGACGGGCTCTACCAGGTCGGCAAGCAGCTGTACGAGGAACCGTGGTGGCCGATGCTGCGCGCCCGGATCCACTGGGTGCTCCACGACCGCGCGACCTGGCGGGACATGGCGGCCGCGGCGGTGTTGCCGGTGGTGACGCCGGTGTTGTGGGTGCCGTCGGCGGCGCTGGTTTTCTGGGGGATGTACGGCCTGGTAGCGCTGTGGATCACCCGGTTTTTCTCCGGTCAGCGAGGCTGGTTCGAGATGGTCGGACTGCCCGCGGTGACCAGTACCGGAAGCGCGTTGGCGATGACTCCGGTGACGCTGGCGGCGGTGTTCGCGGGGCTGCTGCCGACGCCGTGGCTCGCCAGCTGGCAAGCGAAACTCGGACGGTGGCTGCTCGGTCCGACCGAGGCGTCCCGGCTCGCGCAGCGCGTGCGCCGGCTGGACCAGACGCGGGTCGAAGTCAACGTCGCGCAGGCCGCTGAGCTGCGGCGGATCGAACGCGACCTGCACGACGGCATCCAGTCCCGGCTCGTCGCGATGGGGATGAAGCTCGGCGCGGTGGAAGCACTGATCGACCACGATCCGGACAAGGCGAAACAGCTGGCCGCGGAGTTGCGGGAAGCGTCTTCGGAAGCGCTCACCGAGCTGCGGTCGCTGGTGCGCGGCATTCATCCGCCGGTGTTGTCGGAGCGTGGACTGGTCGATGCGGTGCGGGCGGCGGCGTTGGACAGTCCGTTGAAAGTCGAGGTCACGGCGTCGGTGCCGGGTCGGCTCGAACAGCCGGCGGAGGCTTGCGCGTACTTCGCGGTGTGCGAACTGCTTGGCAACGCGGCAAAACACGGCGAGGCCCGGCGCGCGACCGTGGTGCTGGATTATCTCGACGGGCTGCTGCGAGCGACCGTGACCGACGATGGGAAGGGCGGTGCGGACGCCGCTCGCGGCACGGGTTTGCGCGGGATTGAGCGGAGGCTGTCCGGATTCGCCGGTAGGTTGGCGCTGACCAGCCCGCCGGGCGGCCCGACGGAGGCGATTGTGGAGGTGCCGTGCCAGCTCGACCCCGGACCGTCGTCGCCGAAGACCAGTACCTCCTCCGAGACGGACTGACCCACCTGCTCGCCGCGCACGGCTTCGACGTCGTCGCGGCGGTCGGCTCCGGGCCCGAACTCGCCGCCGCACTGCGCGAGCACCGGCCCGATGTGTCCATTGTGGACGTAAGAATGCCGCCGACCAACACCGACGAGGGGTTGCAAGTCGCTCTCGCCGCTCGCCAGGAGACGCCTGGGTTGCCGATTCTCGTGCTGTCGCAACACGTCGAGCAGCTGTACGCGCGCGAACTGCTGGCGGACGGCACCGGCGCGGTCGGCTACCTGCTGAAGGATCGGGTCTTCAACGCGGGACAGTTCATCGACGCGGTCCGCCGGGTCGCTGCGGGCGGGACCGCGATGGACCCGGAAGTGATCGCGAAACTGGTGGCTGGCAACGCTTCCGACCCGTTGGCGGCCTTGACCCCGCGAGAACGCGAGGTGCTCGGCTTGATGGCGGAAGGGTGTTCGAACGCCGCGATCGCCGCCCGGTTGCACTTCAGCGAAGGCGCGGTCGGCAAACACACCGCGAATATCTTTGCCAAGCTCGGGATTTCCGCGTCGGACGACACGAATCGCCGCGTGCTGGCCGTGCTGAAGTTCCTCGGCGCTAGCTGATCGGCACCCGCACGGCAGGCGGAAGCGGTCCGACGGCCGGAGAGGCCCGGAACGACTGGAGCAGCAGCGCCGTGAACCGCCGCACCGCCGCGACGCGGGTGGCGACCGGTTCCACCTGGATGCCTTCGCCCGCGACCAAGGCCAGCACGAGGTCTTCCAGCACGAAATCCGAGCGCAGGTCTCCGGATTCCTTGGCCCGGCGGACGAGTTCGAGCAGCATCCGCAGCGTCCGGGCGCGGTCGGCGGCGAAGTCGAGCCGTCTCGGAAGCTGCGCGACGAACGCGCGAAACCCCTGCTCACGGGCATGCGCCTCGGTGAGTTTCTCCACCGCCAGGACGAAACCCTGCCACGGGTCAGCCGCGGCAAGGCCCTCCTCGACGATCGACGAGCACAGCGCCAACTCCTCGGCGAACGCTTCGGCGATCAGCGCGTCTTTGGTCGGAAAATGCCGGTAAACCGTCGCGACGCTCACCTCGGCCTGCTGCGCGATCTCCCGCATGGGCACGCGGTATCCGCGGACGGTGAAGGCCACCCGGGCAGTGGCGAGAATGCGCACGCGGTTGTGCGCGGCGTCGGCCCGTCTCACTTCGGCCGTCACCCCTCTCAGTTCCGCCTGGACCGCTGACCTGCTGGAATACCGTCGGACGCAGGAAAGCCGTCCAGTTTTCCCAGTATGGTCCGCCCAGCGTCATGCACGTCGCCGATGTCGCCGAACCGCACGCCGGGCCTGGGGAGATTCGCATTTCCGTGCGTGCGTCCGGCTTTTCCGCGGGCGAAACCGCCATCCGGTCCGGGGCGCGCAAAGGTACGAGGCTCCCGTTCCGGACGGGATACGACGCCGCTGGCGTGGTGGACGAGGTCGGCGACGGAGCCGAAATAGAACTCGGTGCGCACGTCTTCGGCATGACGGCGGCAGATCGTCGCGGGTCCAACGCCGAGTACGCCGTTCTCGTTCACTGGGCAGCCAAACCGGCCGCGTGGGGCTGGGCCGAGGCGGGCGGTGCCGCGGGCGCGATCGAAACCGCTACCCGGGTGTTGGATCAGTTGCCTGGCGAAACGCTCCTGGTGCACGGCGCGGCAGGCGGGGTCGGCACGGTCGCGGTTCAGTTGGCGGTAGCGCGCGGTGCCACTGTCATCGGCACCGCGAGCCTGCACAACCATGATTTCCTGCGTTCGCTCGGGGCCGAGCCGACGACGTACGGACCCGGGCTCGTAGACCGGGTCGGCAGTGTCGACGCGGTGTTCGACTGTGCCGGGGGAGCACTGCCAGATCTGATCAAGATCGCCGGAGACCCCGCGAGGGTCGTGACGATCACTGACTCCACCGCAGCACAGCACGGCGTGCATTTCTCGCACAGCGCCGCGATTCCCGGGGCGGATCCATTGGCAGTACACGGCCTTACCGCCGCAGTAAAACTCGCCGAGGAAGGCCGCTTGAGGATTCCCGTCGCGGCGACCTTCCCGCTGAGCGAAGCCGCGGCCGCGCACGAATTGAGCGAAACCCGCCACGCCCGCGGAAAGATCGTCTACGTGAACTGACTCAGGAGCGCGAAACCCGCACCATCTCGTCCCGCTCCACGACCTTCACCCGCTCGCGCCCCTCGGCCTCGCCGAGCGATTTCTCGTGCGCGTCGAGCTTGCCCCACCCTTCCCAGGTGGTGAACGGAATCCCGCGCGTGGCAAGGAATTCCAGGATCGCGTCCGGCGACGAATGCCGCGGCGCGGCGAGCGTGTCCGCGTCCGCCAGCAGGTTCGCGACGGTCTCGGCCGCGTCGCCCTTCGTGTGCCCGATCAGGCCGACCGGACCGCGTTTGATCCAGCCGGTCACGTACACGCCGGGGACCTGGTTCTCGTCCAGGTCCAGCACGCGGCCGCCCTGGTTCGGGATCACGCCCGCGGTATGGTCGAACGGGATTTCCGGCAGGTGCGAGGACAGGTACCCGACCGCGCGGTACACCGCCTGCACGTCCCAGTCGTGGAACTCGCCGGTGCCGACGACCTTGCCGTCGCGGTACTCGGTGCGTTCGGTGCGCAGGCCGACGACTTTGCCGTCCTCGCCGAGCACCTCGACCGGCGCGTGGAAGAAGTGCAGGTGCAGCCGGCGCGGGCGGGTGCCCTCGTCGCGGATCGCCCATTCCTGCAGGGTCTTCACGACCATGTCGGTCTGCTTGGAGGAGCGCAGTTCGGCGACGCTCGCCTCGTCGAACTCCATGTCCTCGGGGTGCACGATCACCTCGACGTTCGGCGAGTGGTCGAGTTCGCGCAGCTCCAGCGGCGAGAACTTCGCCTGCGCCGGGCCGCGGCGGCCGAACACGTGCACGTCGGTGACCGGGCTGGCCTTCAAGCCCTCGTAGACGTTCGCCGGGATGTCGGTCGGCAGCAGTTCGTCGGCGGTTTTGGCGAGCACGCGCGCCACGTCCAGCGCGACGTTGCCGACGCCGAGCACCGCGACCGACGACGCGGTGAGCGGCCAAGTGCGCGGGACGTCCGGGTGGCCGTCGTACCAGGACACGAAGTCGGCGGCGCCGTGGCTGCCTTCGAGGTCGATGCCGGGCAGGTCGAGTGCGCGGTCGGACATCGCGCCGGTCGCGAAGATGACCGCGTCGTAGAACTCGCGCAGGTCGTCGAGCTTCAGGTCGGTGCCGTAGTCGACGTTGCCGAGCAGCCGGATGTTGGGCCGGTCCAGCACCTTGTGCAGGGCGTTGACGATGCCCTTGATGCGCGGGTGGTCGGGCGCGACGCCGTAGCGGATCAGCCCGAACGGCGCGGGCATGCGCTCGAACAGGTCGATCTCGACGCTCGCGTCGGACTTGTCCAGCAGGTCGGCGGCGTAGATGCCGGCGGGGCCGGCGCCCACCACGGCGACACGAAGGATTCGGCTCACCGGTCCACGGTAAGTTAGGTGATCCTAACTTTCACTGTGATCTGGCGTACGGTCCAGCAGGTGGGAGCCGCTAAGCTGGCGGCATGCGCGTTCTCGTCGTCGACAACTACGACAGCTTCGTCTACAACCTCGTCCAGTACCTGGCGCAGCTCGGCGCCGACTGCACGGTGTGGCGCAACGACGTCGTCGACCTCGAGCGCGTCCCCGAGTTCGACGCGGTGCTCGTGTCCCCGGGGCCCGGAACGCCGGAACGTGCTGGTCAGAGCATTGAAGTGATCGCGAAATGCGCCGAGACGAGCACGCCGATGCTGGGCGTGTGCCTCGGCCACCAGGCACTGGGCGTGCACTTCGGCGCCACCGTCGACCGGGCGGACGAGCTGCTGCACGGCAAGACCAGCCAGGTGCGGCACACCGGCTCCGGCATCCTCGCCGGGCTGCCCGAGGAGTTCACCGCCACCCGCTATCACTCGCTCACCGTGCTGCCGGAGACCATCGACCCTGGCGTTTTCGAGGTCACCGGGACCACCGAGAGCGGCATCGTGATGGGCATGCGGCACCGCGAGCTGCCCCTGGAAGGCGTGCAGTTCCACCCCGAATCCGTGCTCACCGAATGCGGCCACCGGATGCTGGCGAACTGGATGGCCTCGGCGGGCCACCCGGTCGAACCGAGCGTCGTGGACGACCTGGAACGGGCCACCCGCGTCCTGCAGAAGGCCGCGGCTGCGTGACCGCGCCGACCCCGCTGATCCGGCTCAGCGGAGTCGGAAAACGGTACGGCGACAACGAACCCGTCCTGACGCACATCGATTTCGAAGTGCCCGCCGGGCAGGTTCTCGGCATCCTCGGCGCCAACGGATCGGGCAAATCGACGCTGCTGCGGATCCTCGCCGGGGTGTCGCGAGCGTCGTACGGCGACCTCACCGGGTCCCCGGCGATCGGCTATCTGCCGGACCGGTTCCCCGGCGGCCAGCGGCTGAGCGCGCGGGCGTACCTGCGGCATCTCGCGCGGATCCGCGGACTGGCCGACCTGTCCGGGATCGACCCGCTGCTGAAGCGGCTCGCGCTGGTCGGCAGCCCGGACGCACAGTTGCGCACGCTGTCGAAAGGCAACGCGCAGAAGGTCGGTCTGGCCCAGGCCGTGCTGGTGCGGCCGGACCTGCTGATCCTCGACGAACCCTGGTCCGGCCTCGATGCCAGCACGCACGCGGTGCTCGGCGAACTGGTCGCCGAAACCCGTGCGCGCGGCGCGAGCGTCGTGTTCACCGACCACCGGCCGGACGTCGTGCGCGAACACGCCGACGAGGTGTACCGGCTCGAATCCGGCCGGATCTCGCCGTGGGAAACGCATCCGGAGCGCAAGCGGATCACGCTGCTGCCGGTGTCGTCCAGCGTCGACAACTGGGCGGCCGAACCAGGGGTCCATACGGTCGCTGACCAGGCGGGCGGCGTGGTCCTGACGGTCGATGCCGAGCACGCCGACGCCGTGCTGCTGCGTGCGCTGTCCGGCGGCTGGTCGGTGCGGGAGGTGGCGCCGTGCTCGCAGTGAGCCGCTACTACCTGGCGCTGCTGGGACATTCGCAGCGGTACCTGCCCGCTGGGTTCGCGTACCTCGCGTTGTGCTCGATCCTTTACGCCGACCCGAGTTCGCCGGTGCTTCCGCTGTACGGCGTGAGCGGTGCGGGGATTCTCGTCCTCGGCTGCTGGCTCACGATCGCACTGCTGGACATCGAAGACCCGGTGCAGCGCCTGATCACGCTCAACCACGCCGGCGGCAACCGCAAAACCATCGGCGGCGCGGTGCTGACGGTGTTCGGCTGCACCTTGGCGGGCACGCTGGTGACCGTCGGGTGGGCCGTTACGCATCGGAATCAGCTGCACTGGCAGATCGTCGGTGCTGGTTTGGCGACCCACCTGGCGTGCGCTTTAGCCGGTATCGCGATCGGCCTGCCGTGCTCACGCCTGCTGGTGTCGCGCATCGGGTGGACGGTCCTCGCGGCGGTTCTCGTCCTTGGCGCGGTGCTGCTGGCGAAATGGGTTCCACTGGTGCATCCGCTGCTGGAAGCGCTGATGAGCGGCACCTCGTACGGCGGTCCGCTCGCGTTGGCGATCGGCACGTCGGTGGTGTTGCTGGCGGCGAGCATGACAGTGGTCGGTGCGGTCTCGGCTCGCCGGTCGTGAATCGTGCAAGGGGAGGTCTCATGGCGTCTGGCACCGTCCTGCTCACTCTGCCGGGAGCGGAGGACGACGAACTCCGGAAGCTCGCGGCATGGCTTCGCGACGAGGACGAGTTGCGCGGCCGGGTCCGCGCCCAGGACGCGCCGGCTCGCTCCGGGGAAATGGGCGGAGCCCTGGAGGCGATCACCGTCATCGCCACGAGCGGGACCGCTACCGCGCTGTGCCGGTCGCTCTTCGACTGGCTGGCTCGCCGCCGCGACGCCCGCAAGGTCTCGCTCAAGCTGACGATGGGCGAGGACAAGCTCGAACTGGAATGCGGCTCGGGCGACGACTCCGCCCAGGTGCTCGCCGCGGTCCAGAAATTCCTCGACCAGGGGTCCAGCGCGGAGTGAGCGCACTTCCCGACCCGGAGCGGTCTCGAGCGGTTCTCATCGGCACGAGCGCTTTCGAGTCCGACCTGTTCGCGAACCTGCCCGCGGTCCGCAACAACCTGACGGACCTGCGTTCGGCGCTCGCCGATCCGCGGACCGGGATTCTCGCCCGGGACCACTGCCAGGTCGTCGGCAATCCGGATTCGCCGGCGAGCCTGACGAAACGCTTGCGCCGCTTCTCCCGGGAAGCCGAAGACCTCCTCTTCGTCTACTACGCGGGCCACGGGATCCGGCACGAACTCCGCGACCGGCTCTACCTGACGACCCGGGAGACAGACCCCGAAGAGCCGGAGACGACGGCGGTCGCCTTCGATACCTTGCGCGACGCGGTGGAGATGAGCCCCGCCCAGGTCAAGCTGCTCATCCTGGACTGCTGTTACTCCGGCCTCGCGATCGGAGCGATGTCTGATTCCCTGCTGGATTCGCGGGAGATCAAGGTACGCGGAACCACGGTGATCGCCTCTTCGCCGAAGAACGGGGTGTCGCTTTCCCTGCCGGGAGAGCGCAATACCGCGTTCACCGCGGAGCTGATCGCTTTGCTCACGAGCCGTTCCCCCAGGCGACCGCTTGATGTCAACAGTCTGTACGGCGCACTCGACGCAGCTCTCGCACGCCGTGGAATGCCCCGGCCGAAAATGCAGGCGATGGATACCAGCAGCAGTCTTTTGCTGCGCCGGGAACTGTTGGCGGAGAAGGCTTCCGCGGTGGTCGAGCCGGAGCGTCCAGCCGTTCCGGAACCTGTCGAAGACGCCGCGGAAGAACCTGCGGCCCGGACAGTCCCTGCCGAAGACCCGCTTCCAGGCAAGCCGCTTAGCCAGCATGTCGGGTGGCTGTGGCGGGCTGTGCTCGCTGCTGGGCAGTGGCTTGCTCTCTACCTCAGCCTTGGCTACACCGCAGGCGGACTGACGATTGCTCTGGCCAGCGACGCTTCCGCCAGCGTCAGGCTCGCAAATCTTCTCGTCGGTTTGGTAATGCTGGGGATCGCTCCCATGTCGGGGTCTTTTCTGTATCGCCGTATCCGGCGCGACGGTCGGCGAATCGACTTCGCGGAAGCGTTCTCCTGGCTCGGCGAACAGGCGGAAAAAGTGCGCTTGGTGTTCCTGTGGGTTCTGCTCGCGGGGTGTGTGGCGATGGCTGCGGGCGGAATATTCTTCTCACTGTGGGCTACCTCCGCCCGGGCAGCGAAGGTAGCGATTCCTACCGCCTTCTCACTCGGCGCGGTCATGTGCGTATCCGCGCTGGTCAAGCAGCATTTCCCGCGACAACGAACCAGCTAGCTCGCAATGTGCATTAGGCAAATGCCGATTTGGGGGTTCCGGGTTCGGCAGTGAGTCGGTTACCCTCGCGCCGTCTGTTCGGCCCGGGAGGGGAGCATCCGTGACGGCAGGGATCGCCGCGATCACCGTGGACGGCTCCGCGGACGAGTTGCAGCACCTGGTTTCCTGGCTCGGCGCCGAGGACGAACTGGCCGGCCGGGTCCGGCTCGCCGAGCCGGGCAGCGGCGTCGTCGTGATGGTGAGCAGCCGGTCGGCGGGCACTTTCTGCCGGTCCCTCTTCGGCTGGCTGCGCGGGCAGCGCGACGGACGGCAGGTGTCGCTCACCGTGAAACGTTCCGGGGCCGTCGAGGAGCTGGACGTCGACTGCGGCGGCGGCCACGACGTAGACGAGGTGCTCGACAGCGTGCGGAGTTTCCTCGACCAAGACTGATCGGCCGGCGCGAAAAAAGGGCCCGCACGGTGCGCACCGTGCGGGCCCTCCTTTACGAGCGGATCAGTTGTGACCCGGCGGGAAGATGCCTCCGCCGGAACTCGACGTCGTCGAGCTGCCGCTGCCGTCGTCGGACTTGATCGTCAGCGTGATCGACTGCGTCGGGCTGATCTGGCTGCCTGCCTGCGGGTTCTGCTTCACCACGGTGTAGGCCTTGCCGCTGCCGGACGAGGTCTGCTGCGTCTGGATGGCACCCGACCAGCCCAGGCTCTGCAGCTTCTGCGTCGCCTGCTCCTCGGTCATCCCGGTCAGATCCGGCATCTGGATCTGCTGCGGACCGGACGACACGGTCAGCTTCACCGTGCTGTTCGGCGGCAGGTTGCCGCCGTTCGGCTGCTGCTCGATGACCTGGTCCTTCGGCTGGTCCGAGGCCTGGTCGACCCGCTGGGGCTTGAACCCGGCGTTCTGCAGGATCTGCTTCGCCGTCGCGTAGTCCTTGCCGACCGTGTTCGGGACTTCCTTCTGGTTGACGCCGGACCCGACGACGATGTCCACCGGCGTGCCTTCGGTGGCCGAGGAGTTCGCGGTCGGGTTCTGCGACACGATCTTGCCGACGTCGCTCGGGTTGTCGACGGGCTTCGACGTCGTGTTGCCGAGCTTCAGCTTGGCCTGCTCGAGCGCCGATTTCGCCTCGTCCGGCGACTTGCCGCTCAGGTCCGGCACCGTGGTGTTGCCCGGCTTCTGACCGACAGTGAGCGTGATCGTGGACGTGGTCGGCACCGTCTTGCCGACCTCCGGGTCGATCGCGATGACCTTGCCGATCTGGTCCTCGGTGCAGGTCTGACCGCCGGGGTTGTTCGCCTCCGGACCGCACACCACGTTCTTGTTCGGCGCGAACGACGAGAAGCCCGCCTGCTGCAGTTGTGCCTTCGCCTGCACCACCTGCTGGTTGACCACCGGCGGGATCTGCGCGGTCTCGGCCTTGTCGCGGAACGACCCGCTCAGCCAGAAGATCAGCAGCACCACACCCGCCACGAGCAGCGCGGCGATCACCCCGAAGATGATCCGGCGGCGGCGCTTGGCCCGCGGGTCCTCTTCCGGCTCGTCGGCGTAGTCGTCGTAAGCCGCGGGCTGGCGGCGGTCGGCGTTCATCACCTGGGTGCGCTCGTCGTCCGACATCACCATCGGGGCCGACGGCCGCTGCCCGGACAGCGTCCGGACCAGGTCCGAGCGCATTTCGGCGGCCGACTGGTACCGGTTCGCCGGGCCCTTGGCCAGCGCCTTCAGCACGACCGCGTCCAGCTCCGGCGACACCGCCGGGTTCACCGACGACGGCGGGTTCGGGTCCTCCCGCACGTGCTGGTACGCCACCGCGACCGGGGAATCGCCGGTGAACGGCGGCTCGCCGGTGACCAGTTCGTACAGCACACAGCCCGCGGCGTAGACGTCCGAACGGGCGTCCACCGACTCGCCGCGCGCCTGCTCCGGCGAGAGGTACTGGGCGGTGCCGATGACGGCCGCGGTCTGCGTCATCGCCGACTGGCCGTCGTGCATGGCGCGCGCGATGCCGAAGTCCATCACCTTGACGGCGCCGTTCTTCGTGATCATCACGTTCGCCGGCTTCACGTCGCGGTGCACGATGCCGTGCCGGTGCGAGAAGTCGAGCGCGGCGCAGACGTCGGCCATGACCTCCATCGCACGCTTCTGCGACAGCGGGCCCTCGGTCTTGACGATGTCGCGCAGCGTCCGGCCTTCGACGTACTCCATGACGATGTACGGCAACGGCCCGACGTCGGTGTTCGCCTCGCCGGTGTCGTACACGGCGACGATCGCGGGATGGTTCAGCGCGGCGGCGTTCTGCGCCTCGCGCCGGAACCGCTCCTGGAACTGCGGATCGCGGGCGAGGTCCGCGCGCAGGACCTTGATCGCGACTTCCCGGCCCAGCCGCACGTCGTGCCCGTGGTGGACCTCGGACATACCTCCGTACCCGAGCGTGTCGCCCAGCTCGTACCGATTGGAGAGCAGTCTGGGTGTCGTCATCGCTTCGTGCCGTTCCATTCCGTCCAAGGTGTGGTCATCATGCCTTGCAGGCCCTGGGCCTCGCTCGTACCGGCCGGGGTGGCTGAGGTCGGTCCGCTCCCGCTGTCCACGCTTCGCGGCGGCCCGCCGTTGCCGGCCGACACCACTCTCGCGATCAAAAACGCCACGGCCACCAGGACCACGACGATGACCACCGCGAGCAGCACCCACCAGCCCCACTGGTTCCGCTTCGGCGGCGGGACCGGCGGACTGGGCGGACCCGGCGGAGCCGAGAGCGGCCGGAACGCCGGGTTGGAACTCGGCCCGATCGGCGCTCCGGCGGCCGCCTGCGGCACTGGGGGCGGTACCGGTGGCGCCTGTCCCGCCGCGTAGGCGGCGTTGACCAGGCCGAGCGGGGTGGGCAGCGGGCGGCCGGCCCGGACCGCGGCGACCGCGCCGGCGAACTCGCCGCCGCTGGCGTACCGCTGCCGGGGATCCTTCACGAGGGTCGCCTCGATCACGGCCCGCGCGCCCGGCGGGACGTCCGGCGGCAGCGGCGGCGGGACGTCGCGAATGTGCATCATCGCGACGGTCACCGCGTTCTCGGACAGGAACGGCCGGTGCCCGGCGAGGCATTCGTACCCGCACACCGCGAGCGAATACACGTCGCTGGCCGGTTCCGCGTCCTGGCCGAGCGCCTGCTCCGGCGCGATGTAGTGCGCCGTGCCCATGACCATCCCGGAACGAGTGACCGGAGCCGCGTCGGCGGCCTTGGCCACGCCGAAGTCGGTGATCTTCACCTTGCCCGCGGGGGTGACCAGGATGTTGCCCGGTTTCACGTCGCGGTGCACCAGGCCCTGCTCGTGCGCGGCCTGCAGCGCGGTGCCCGCCTGTTCGAGCAGGTCGAGCGTGTAGTCCGCGGTGAGCCGCCCGTGCTTGGCGAGAATGCCCGCCAGCGGATCGCCCTCCACGTACTCCATCACCAGGTACGCGATGGACAAGTCTTCGTTGACCGTCTCGCCGTAGTCGTGCACCGCGGCGATCCCGGCGTGGTTGAGCGAGGCGGTCATCCGCGCCTCGGTGCGGAACCGGTGCAGGAATTCGGCGTCGCCGGACAGTTCGGCCTTCAGCACCTTCACCGCGACGACCCGGTCGAGCCGGGTGTCGCTCGCCTGCCAGACCTCGCCCATCCCGCCGACGGCGATCCGGTTCGTCAGCTTGTAGCGCTCGGCCAGCAGCTGACCCGAGGACAGCATCGGCTATCCACCCCCGAGCCGGGCGGCGATGGCGGCACGGCCGATCTCGGCGGCCACCGAGCCGCCGGTCGCGGCGAGACCGCGGTTGCCGCCGTTCTCGACGATGACCGACACGGCGATCTGCGGGTTGTCCGACGGCGCGAACGCGGTGTACCACGCGTGCGGCGGGGTGTTCTTCGAATCGGAGCCGTGTTCGGCGGTGCCGGTCTTCGACGCGATCTTCAGCGCCGGGTCCTTGCCGCCGCCCTTGGTGAAGGACTCCGACGCGATCATCATGTCGGTGAGGATCTTGTTGTTCTCCGGCGACAGCGCGGCCTTGCCGGTGAGCTGCTCCGGGTCGACGTTGTCGATCGTCGACAGGTCCGGGGCCAGGATCGACTGGATCAGCTGCGGCTTCATCGCGTAGCCGTTGTTCGCGACGGTCGCCGAGAGCAGGCAGTCCTGCAGCGGGGTGAGCCGGACGTCGCGCTGGCCGATGCCGCTCTGGTAGAGCGCGCCCGGCGAGTCGAGCGCGCCGACGGTCGAGCCGACGACCCGCATCGGCACGGTCAGGTCGTTCTGCCCGATGCCGAAGTTCGCCGCGGCCGCCTTCATCTTGTCCGCGCCGAGCTGGCCGGCGAAGGTCGCGAACGGGACGTTGCACGAATGCGCCAGCGCGTCCTTGAACGTGTTGCCCGGGCAGGTTTCGCCGCCGTAGTTCTCCAGCGTCGTGTTCGTGCCCGGCAGCTGCACGTTCGGCGCGGTGCTGATCTGGGTGTCCGGGCCGATCCCGCTCTCCAGCGCCGCGGCCGCGGTGACGATCTTGAACGTCGACCCCGGCGGATAGTTCTCCGAGATCGCCCGGTTCAGCATCGGGTTCTTGTCGTCCTTGGCGTAGGCGTCCCAGGCCTTGTTCTGGTCGGTGCCGTGCGTGGCCAGCTGGTTCGGGTCGTACGACGGGGTCGACACCATCGCCAGGATGCGGCCGGTCTTCGGCTCCATCGCGACCACCGCGCCGGTGTAGCCGCGCTGCGTCATCAGGTCGTAGGCGGCCTTCTGCACCTTCGGGTCGATGGTGAGCTTCACGTTGCCGCCGCGCGGATCGCGGCCGGTGACCATGTCCGACAGCCTGCGGACGAACAACCGAGGGTCCGACCCGTTCAGCACGTCGTCCTCGGCGCGCTCGAGCCCGCCCGCGCCGTAGTTGATCGAGTAGTACCCGGTGGCCGGGGCGTACATCGGGCCGTCGGCGTAGGTGCGGAAGAACTTGAATTTGTCGGTCGAGGGCTTCACGCCGGCGAGCACGGTGCCGTCCGGCGTGACGATCTGGCCGCGCTGGCGGGAGTACTCGTCGTAGAGCACGCGCTGGTTGCGGGGATCGGTGCGGTAGGTGTCGGCCTTGATGACCTGGACATAGGTGATGTTGGCCAGCAGCAGCACGATCATCGCGAGCATCGCCATGCCGACCTTGCGCAGGGGGGCGTTCACGCGGTCCTCCCGTTCGGGTCGCCGTCGGCTGGCGGGCGCCGCACCATCACGGTGTGCGCCTCGGCGATCGGAGCCTGCGGCTGCTGCGGCTTCGGCCGGGAGGCCGGCCTGCGCGCCGCGTCCGAAATGCGCAGCATCAGGGCGACCAGGATGTAGTTCGCCAGCAGCGAAGAGCCGCCGTAGGACAGGAACGGCGCGGTGACGCCGGTTTCCGGGATGAGCGCGGTGACGCCGCCGACGACCACGAAGATCTGGATCACGATGGTGAAGGCGAGCCCGCCGCCGAGCAGTTTGCCGAACGTGTCGCGCACCGCCAGCGCGCTGCGCATGCCGCGCATCGCCAGCAGCATGTACAGCATCAGCACCGCGGCCAGCCCGATGAAGCCCAGCTCCTCGCCGATCGCGGCGGTGATGAAGTCGGTGCTCGCGGCGGGCGGGATGTCCGGGCGGCCCGCGCCGAGCCCGGTGCCGCCGACGCCGCCGGTGCCGAGCCCGAACAGGCCCTGCGCGAGCTGGTAGCTGCCGCCCAGCACGTCGTAGCGCGGGCCGAGCGGGTCGGTCCAGTTCTCCACGCGCTGCTGGACGTGGCCGAACAGGTTGTAGGCGATGAGGCAGCCGCCGACGAAGAACGTCAGCCCGACGACGACCCAGATCGCGCGCTCGGTCGCGACGTAGAGCATCACCAGGATGATGCTGAAATACAGCAGCGACGTGCCGAGGTCCTTTTCGAACACGAGCACGCCGATCGCGACGGCGGCGGCGATCAGGATCGGGCCGAGATCCCGTGCGCGAGGCAGCTCCACGCCGAGGAACTTTTTGCCCGCCACCATGAACAAATCGCGTTTGGACACCAGGAACGACGCGAAGAACACCATCAGCAGCAGCTTCGCGAACTCGCCCGGCTGGATCGAGAGGAACGGCAGCTTCAGCCACACCTTCGCGCCGCCCGCCTCGGACAGGCTCGCGGGCAGCACCGCGGGCAGCGCGAGCGCGCCGAGCCCGACCAGACCGCAGATGTAGCTGTAGCGGGTCAGCGTGCGGTGGTCGTTGACCACCACCAGCACGACCACGAACAGCACCAGCGAAACCGCGGTGAACAGCAGCTGTTTGGTGATCTCCGGCGAGTACTCCTTGCCGCGCTGCAACGCCGATTCGGCCTTCGCCAGGTCGAGCCGGTGAATCATCACCAGCCCGATCCCGTTGAGCAGCGCGACGCACGGCAGCAGCACCGGGTCGGCGTACGGGGCCCAGCGGCGCACGGCGAGGTGCGTCGTGGCGAGCACGCCGAGATAAGCCAGTCCCACCCACAGGATCGAGAGCGTCAGCTCCTGCTCCTGGTTGGCTTCGACGATGACCAGCGCCAGGGTGACGATGCCCGCCGCGAACGCCAGCAGCGCGAGCTCCGTGCCCCTGCGTTTGGGGAGGTCTCGCGGCGGATTCGTGGCGAACTGGGCGGACGTCGGGTCGGCCAGCGGCTGGCCCATCAGTTACCGCCCCCCGTCGGCGGCGTACCCGCCGTCGAGCAGTCCCTCCCCGCAGGCTGGTTCGCCGACGAAGGCGTGCCGCCGGGAGGCGCCACGCTGGACGAGGGCGCACCGGACTGCGGAACGCCCGTGGAATTGGTCGGCTTGCAGTCCGACAGCTTCTTCTTGAGACGCAGGAAATCGTCGATGTACTTGCGCGCGTCGTCGAGGCTTTCGCGTTTCACGCCGTTTTGCACGGCGATCCGCGCGTCCTCCTGCAACGCGCTGACGCGGAGCTTGTCGGTGCACAGCTGGCCCGGCGGGCACGAGCCCTGCTCGAGCGCGTGCAGGTCGATGCCGAGAATGCTGCCCGGGACGCCGCGGTAGATCACGACCTCCTGATCCGGGCCTTCTCCGACGTAGTACTGGCTGAGCACGAAGTATCGAGTCGCGATCGCGGCGGCGCCCAGCACGATCAGCACCACGACCGCCCCCACGAGCCAGCGAAACCGTTTCCGCCGTTTCGCCTTCGGGTCTTCCTGGGGGGCCTGCTGTTCTGGCCGGGGCTGAGGGGGCGGCTGAGTCAGCGCCCGCGCCCTGGCAGCTGGGGAATCGCCCTGGTGCATCTCGTCGCTGCCGTCGCCGGCGGCGCCGCCCACGATCGGGGCGTCGTCGCCGAAATCGACGTCGACCACGTCGGCGATGATGACGGTCACGTTGTCCGTGCCGCCGCCCTTGAGCGCGAGTTCGATCATCCGGTCGGCACAGTCCTGCGGATCCGGGATCTGCACGGCCTCGGCGAGAGTCTCGTCGCTGACCATTCCGGACAAACCGTCGGAGCAAATCAGGTACCGGTCACCGGGACGCGCCTCGCGCACGGTGAGACTCGGCTCGACCTCGTGCCCGGTGAGCGCCTTGAGCAGCAGCGACCGCTGCGGGTGCACCGCCGCCTCTTCCGGCGTGATGCGGCCCTGTTCGAGCAATTCGTTGACGAAGCTGTCGTCCCGGGTGATCTGGGCGAACTGGCCGCCGCGCATCAGATAGGCGCGCGAGTCGCCGACGTGGACCAGACCAAGTCTGCTCCCGGCGAACAAGACGGCGGTGAGCGTGGTGCCCATGCCGTCCAGATCGGGGTCCTGCGACACCAGTTCGGCGATCGCCGCGTTGCCGTTCTGGACGGCTTCGCGAAGCTGGGCGAGCAGATCGTCGCCCGGTTCGTCGTCGTCGAGCGGGGCGAGCGAGGCGATGACGACCTTGCTGGCCACCTCACCTGCGGCGTGCCCGCCCATGCCGTCGGCGAGCGCGAGAAGACGCGGGCCGGCGTACACGGAGTCCTGGTTGTTGGAACGCACCAGGCCCCGGTCGCTGCGGGCCGCGTAGCGGAGGACGAGAGTCATGGGCGAAGCTCGATCACCGTCTTGCCGATCCGGATGGGGACTCCGAGCGGGACCCGGAGGGGTGCAGTGACCTTAGCCCGGTCGAGATAGGTCCCGTTCGTCGAGCCCAGATCTTCCACGTACCAGTCCTCCCCGCGCAGCGCGATCCGGGCGTGCCGGGTCGATGCGTAGTCGTCGTCGAGCACCAGCGTCGAGTCGTCGGCCCGGCCGATCAGGATCGGCCGCCCGTCGAGCGCGATGCGGGTGCCCGCGAGCGCCCCGTGTGTGACGAGCAGCTGCTGCGGGGCCTTGCTGCCCCGCGGCTTCTTCTCTTTGTTGCGGCGGAAGGACGGCACCTGGACCCGGAGGCCCGACGCGGCGTAGAGGTCCGAACGCACCACCCGCAAGGCGGCGAACACAAAGAGCCAGAGCAGCACGAGAAAGCCCACTCTGGTGAGTTGAACGACCAGCTCTGGCACTTGTTGTGTCCGCTCCCGCCTGTGCCTGCAAGCCGCGGCGCCACGCGCGCCGCGGTTCCCCCCGCACGACAATTCTGCGGGAACCCTGTGGACGGTCTTCGATCAGCCCTGGGTTCGGAACACCAGGGACGAATGTCCCACCCGGATCACGTCCCCGTCGGCCAGCTGCCACGTCTGCACCGGAGTGCCGTTGACCGTGGTCCCGTTGGTCGACCCGATGTCGGCGAGCGTCGCGCTCTGCCCGTCCCAGGTGATCTCCAGGTGCCGCCGCGAAACGCCGGTGTCCGGAAGCCGGAAGTCAGCGTCCTGCCCGCGGCCGACGACGTTGCCGCCCTGCTTCAGCGAGTAGGTGCGGTTGGAGCCGTCGTCCAGCTGGAGGCTCGCCTGGAGCTGACGGCCCGCGGCCGGAGCGCCCTGCTGCGCGTACGGGTCCTGGCCGTAAGCCGCCTGCGGCTGGCCGCCGTACTGGTCGTACCCGCCCTGCTGGCCGTAACCCTGGTCGTACCCGGCGGCGGGCGGCTGCCCGTAACCCTGGTCGTAACCACCCTGCGGCGGCTGCCCGTAGCCCTGGTCGTACCCGCCCTGCGGAGCCTGGCCGCCGTAGCCCTGGTCGTAGCCGGGCTGCTGGCCGTAACCCTGGTCGTAACCCGGCTGCGGCTGAGCGCCGTAACCCTGGTCGTACCCGGCGGCGGGCGGCTGGCCCTGAGGAGCGCCGTACTGGTCGTAGCCCGGCTGCGGCTGAGCGCCGTAGCCCTGGTCGTAGCCCTGCTGCGGCTGACCGCCATAACCCTGGTCGTACCCGGGCTGCTGGCCACCCTGCTGTCCGTAGCCGTACTGGCCCTGCTGGCCGTACGGGTCACCCTGGTCGTATTGGCCGTAGCCGGGGGGCTGGCTCATTGGTGGGTCTCCTGCGTTGCTGGGTCGTGCCGACCGCGACGGCCCTTCCCCCGCATTGGCGCGGGCGTCGGGATCGACGGACGAACGGGTCTTGAACTGTCCAGTATGCAGCGCCTCGTTGCGCTCGAGTGATACGACGACGTCACCATAGGTGTCCCAGCCCTGCGCGGCGAGGTGTTCCGCCACCGCCCTGGCGAGAACCCCGGTGACCCGCTGCTCATCGCCGGCCATGCGATCGTGGTCAGCCGCCCCCAAGGACACGATGTAGTGATTCGGGGCGAGCTGCCGACCGCCTGCCAGCTCACGAACGTTCTCCTCGCCTTCCCTCTCGAGCGCAACCGCCACTTCCTGCGTGACGACGTTGCCGCCGAACATGCGCGCGAAAGTATTCCCCACAAGGTTCTCGAGTCGCCTGTCGAAGCGCTCAACGCGACCCACCGGGGACAACCTCCTCACACGTGTGCTTCCGCATCGATCCTATCCGGGGGAGGAAGGGTTGGGCATGCCCCCGGTGAAACCCGTCAGAAGGCCCTGCTAAGCTTTGCTGGCTGCCTCAAGGAAGCAACTCGGGCGAGTGGCGGAATGGCAGACGCGCACGGTTCAGGTCCGTGTGTCCGAAAGGACGTGAGGGTTCAACTCCCTCCTCGCCCACCATGGTCAGGCCCCCAGCCGCTAGCGCGACTGGGGGCCTTTTCCGTTTGTCGGTCGTCCTTGTACCCGGGGGCCGAGCCCCCGGACCCCCGCGGTGCTTGCTGGTGAGGGTTGGGCGTTTGGCGTTGGGGTGGGTGGCTTCGGGGTCGGGCGGGGTGGGCCGGGGCACATTTTGTGGGTGGGGGTGGTTGGGGGGAATTTTGGTTTTTTTGGGGGCGGGGGGTGGTTGACTCGTTACACTTGGTGGTGCTGACGGCTGCGAGGGGAGACGCGGATGTCGGGCGGGTACCAGGTCGATCTTGGGCGGATGGGGACACTCATTTCTGCGCTCGAGCAGGCCAAAGAGCGGATGACCAGCGCCAATGCGAAGCTCAAGTGGTCTTCGCCTGGCGAGTTGGGCAGCCGGGAAATCGATTCGGCCGGTGGTGAGTTCCAAGACCGGTGGGAGTACGGGATCGGCAAGATCGCCGAGTTCTCCGGGACTGTGGCCGAGGGGCTGTCCACAGCGAAACAGGTCTACGCCGACATGGAGAAGAAGGTCGCGGACCAGTTCGGGAAAGGGGCAGCCGCGGAGCCGCCATCGGCGATCAGCGCGCGGCTCGACGGGCCAGGACGATGAACTGGGACCGGGTCGCGCCCGTGCAGACCGGAAGCTATCCGGCGCTCGGGTTCGATCCCGCGCCAGGTGTCGTAGCGAAGGTGACAGACGTCGCGACGACGTTGGGCAGCGTCGCGGCCGAAATGGGCCAGGCATACGAGGATCTGACGAAGCTCGGGAAATCCGACGGATTCTGGGAAGGCGAAGGGGCGCGGGCCTTCCAGAAAACAGTCGGGCAGGTGCCGGACTACCTGGACAAGGCGCACCGATCACTGTCCGGTGCTTCCGGAACCCTGACCAGGTGGGCCGAAGACCTCGGCACCATGCAGCGGCAAGCCGCGGACCTGGAACACCAGGCGGAAGCGGCTCAAACACAGGTGAATTCGGCGCAAGCAGATCCCGGCCTTCGGCTGGCCGGGCAGACTTTCAGCGACCCGGCGCAGATGCAGCAGGCCCAAGAAGCGCTGGGGAAGGCACAGCAGCAACTAAACAAGGCGCAGGGAGACCTGGACGCTTTGCGCGAGAACGCGAAACGGCTGCTCGCTCAGCACGCAGACCTCGCGGGGCAGGTCGCCGAAGCACTGCGCAAGGCGAAGGACGAAGCACCGGAAGAACCTGGTCTGCTCGACAAAATCGGCGACGCCATCGGCAAAATGGTCGACGGGATCAAAAAGCTCGCCGGTGACGTCTGGGGCTGGGTCAAAGAACACGCCGACGTCATCGCCAAGATCGGCGACGTGCTTTCCACTGTCGGCAACGTGCTGGGCGTAGTGGCACTCGCCACGTCATGGATCCCCGGAGTCAACGCGGTCACCGCGGCCGCGGCAGTAGGGGTCAGTGCCGCCGCGGCGGGGACGAAGCTGCTTGCCAAAGCCGCTGGCGCCGACGTGTCATGGGGAAGCATCGCGATGGACGCGGTCGGTGTCATTCCCGGCGGAAAAGTCGTGGCAGGAGCCAAGAACGCGGTCACTCAGGCCACGCGTGGCGCCGCTCTCGCGAAAATGGGGAAGGCCGGCGAACTGGCGGGCAAGGTGCCGGGCGTCGGGCAAAAGGTGATCAAGGGGATCGGCGGCACAGTGGCCAGGGACGGGGCCGGAGCCGCGATCAAGATCGACGGGCAAGTGGTCAAGATCGGCGGCCAGGACGTCAGCCCCATCACGATGAACGCGTTGCGGTCCGATCCCGCCGCGGCGATCGACCAGGCAGCGCGGTACTCGCACGGAAAAGCCGTTGATCTGGCGAACAAGCTGCCCGGGGTCAACCTGGAACCGTTCAGCAACAGCGGAATCGTGGCCGGAGTGGCGGTCAACTCCGGGATCGGTGTGGCGAAAGCCGAAGCAAAAGACTACGCGGCGGACAAAATCACCGGAGCCTGACGCGAGCCGGCCCGGAGGTGACTGCGACGTTAGAGGTGACGGGTGAATCAAGGCAGAGAGTCGGTACGCGGGTGGGCGACGGCTTTGTGGGGAGAGCCCGCCGGGGTGGTCGCCTTCCAGCGCAAGCGCTTCAAGCTGACCCTTCCCAACCGGCAGGACATCGGAACATGGAGCATCGGCAAGAAGATCCTCTATGTCCTCGCGTTTCCGATCTTCATTCCGTACGCACTCGTCCTGTATGTGCTGAACTTTTGGGAAATCTACCCGAAGTGGCCGACCAGGGAGGGCACGCTGACGGTGCGCGGGACGATGCCGTACGGCCCGGCGGTCGAGTTCGTCGACCTCATGAAGAAAGCCCCGAAGAAGTCATGGGTGGCTTTTTCGAAGTCGCACGTCGTCTTCGTCGAGGATGCGGCCGGGCAGGGGGTACCGGTGCCCTTCTGGCAAAGCGGGCCGGAGGTGAACGTGGAACTCACCCCGGGGGCCGAGGAAGGAGTGCTTCGGATCTATTGGCCCGAGCACGGGCAGGCGGTGCTGAAGCTGAGCGAAGAGGAAGAGGCTCTCGTCAAGAGCTTCGCTCAATCGTACGGCGAAGGATGGTCCCGCTTCCGGTAATCGCTGATGGTCGTGCCACCGCTCCCAGACAGGACGGAAACTCATGTCCGACGTGTCCGCTCCACCGGAACCACCCGGGTTCTCGATCTTCCTGCCCGACGGGTTCATCGCCTTGCCGTCCGGGGAGATCGACGAGGAAAAGTTCCGCTCCCTTGCCGCTTCCGTGTCCGCTGAGTTCGGCGCGGAGCCGGATGCCGAGATAGATCAAGGCATCGCCGAAACGACCGCGATGCTGGCCACCACTGCGGCCATGGCCGAGGCCGGCGGCTCCAGCTACACGGCAGCTGGGTTCTTCCGCTCGCCTGACGACCCGCGGCGGCCGATCATGGCGGTGGTCAACTGTTTCTGCCTTGAGTCGGACCATTCTTCGGCCACTGTGGCGATCTCCGGTCTCGAGGAGGTGCAGCGCAGCACCGCGACCGGGCCGGTCGAGGTCGTGGAGCTGCCTGCAGGTCCGGCGGTGATCGCGCAGTCCGCTACCCGCGGCAGCATTTCGATCGGCGAAGGCTCGGTGCAGGTCGCCGAACACGCGATCACCGCGTGGATTCCGGGGCCAAAGGTGGTCCTCGGCCTCGCCGTGACCAGCAACAACCCCGAGGACTGGACCCACGTGACCGACCTGGCGCGCGGCATCTTCGACACCTTCGAATGGGCCGACGCCGACTGATGGCCTACCCGGAAAGTTGCTGACGGTCGTGAATCCCTGCTCGCCCACGGCATCCCCAGGCCGCTGGTTTCCGCCTGCCCTGGCCGGGAAGATCCGTGCCACCACGATCCGCTGGGGTTCCGCGAGCGCCGGAATCGGCTTGCTCATGGTCATCGCGGTGCCGGTCTTCGGATACAACCTGCCCACTTCCTATGACGTGACCACCACGCTGACAGTAGCCTTGGGCATTCTCGCGGCTTGTTGCCTGCTGCTTTCCGGAGTGGGCTTGCTGGTGGCGCGTTCCTATGTCGCGAACGGACAACTCGGGTACCGCAAGGAGTACACCGTATTGGGAGTTCAGCTGGGAACGGCTATCCCCGGCTGGCTGGCAGCGATCGGATTCGCGTTCTGGTACGTCGTTTCCGTGACGACCTCAGGCAACTACTCCGGGGTGGGTCAACTGCACTTCACAGCACCTGTCGTGCTCTACCTGAGCCTGCCCGTCGCGGCGGCGATCATCAACTCGGTCAACCTGATCATCGCCTTTTCGCTTTTCTTCCCCTCGTCCCGCAGGCTGAGCAGATGATGGGGCAGGAGCTGGAGCAGTACTTCGAGCGCGACTGGCAGGAGCCGGTGCGCGTCGTGGTGCTGGGCAGGGTCAAGGTGAGACGCGATCGGCGGCACAGGCGGGCCGATCGGTCGATGGGGTGTGTGGCGGAGGCTGTTCTCGAGATTTTTGCCAATCTCGCCTGGCCTTTCATGGCGCTTTGGGAGTTCGTGACAGTTCCGAAGCGACGCCGGAAGCCAGTGGCAGTGCCGAGCGGCCCAGCGCGAGGGCAGGCGTTCGAAGCGGCTTCGACGTTGAAGGGGCGCGACGGGGATATCGCCGTGGTGCGCGGGGCGGGGCGGGTGGCGTTGGTTGAGGCGGGGGATGCCGCACCGGTCGTGTTGTGGGAGGGACGTGCGCAATGGAGTCCTTCGCCTGCCTGTTTGTACTGGGAAGACGGCTCGATGTTGATGCTCGCGCCGCGGTGAAAGGCTGGACACGGAACGTGACGCTTCCGGTAGCCTGAGCCGGGACCAGCTGGGCGGGGGAAACGGTGAGCGACGGCAACTACTTCGACGGCCAGGCGGACAAGGTCTTCCAGGCTGGCAAGGTGTACGGCGACGTGCATTTCCACGGGCCGCGGCAGCCAGCGGCACCGGCATTACAAGTCCAGGCGCCGCCGAAGCATTACCGGAACAATGAGCGTCAGCTAGCTGCACTCACCCAAATTCACGACGAGGCGCGTGACCGGGTAGCGGTCGCGATCGTGCGCGGGGCACCGGGCAGTGGGCGAACGACGCTGTGTGAAACCTGGCTGCACCAGCACCGGGACCTGTTCGACCGCTTCTATTCCGTGCGCGTGGGCCATCGGGCGGGCGCTGACGTACTCGCCGAGTTGCTGTCCAAGCTGGGCTACGGCCCGGACGAGATGCAGGCGAGTCTTGAAGGCCGCGCGGCGATGTGGCAGTCGCAGACCGCCAACTTCAAGGTCGCGCTGCTGGTCGACGACGCGTTGAGCGCGGCGGAGGTCAAAGCGCTGCTGCCGACCCGTCCAGGCTCGTACGTGCTCGTGGTCGGGTCGGGGCTCGATGCGCTGCGTGCCCGGTATTCCGCTCGCGAGGTCGAGCTGGAGCCGTTGAGCGACGAGGCGGCGCTGGGCGTGCTGACTGAACTGGTGGGCGAGGAGAAACTCGCCGCGGAGCCGGAACAGCGGGAAGAACTGCTTCGGATTTGTGCTGGCTCCGCTGCGGAACTCAACGTCGCGGGAATGATTCTCGCCCGGCAGGGCGGCACGGTGCGGCGGCTGATCGCGCGCATCCGGGCGAAAGGCGCTTTGGCCAGCGCGGTGTTCGACGTCGCGTACGACTTGCTGACCGAGCGAGAACAAGCGGTCTACCGGTTCTTCGGCGCGCACCCGGGCAGCGGTGACGTCCGGCTGGAAACCGTCGCGGCGGTGCTCAGTCTCGACGAGTTCGACGCTGAGGACGCGTTGCAGAAACTGGTGTCCGCCAAACTGATCGAGGTTATCCAGGGCCGGTACCGGATGTCGGAGCTGGCTCGTTTGCACGCCGCTGGGCTGGCTGGCGAGCTTTCCGGCGTCGTGATCGGGTACTACGCCGAGCAAGGGCTCAAGATCGCGGAACGCGCGCTGCCTACTGGCTGGCCAGCGAAGATTTGGCCGGGATTCGCTCCGGCGCCCTCCGCGGTGGACGCCTGGGAGTGGTTGTTCGCTGAGCAGGCGAACCTGCTTGCCTCGGCGGAGGACGCGTTGCAGGCCGGGGCGCACGAGGACGTCATCCGGCTGGCGAGGGCGTTGTGGCCGGTCTACAAAGACGGCGCGTATCCCGCGGAACTGGCGGTGGTGAGCCAGGACGCGGTCCAAGCGGCGCAGGCTGCCGGGATGCCTCTTGCCGAGGGGTTGGTGCGTACCCAGCTTGGGTTCGCTCAGATGCAGCGGCGGGATTGGGCTGCCGCGCAGGAGCAGTTCGCTGCGGTGGCCGAGCTGGCTACGACGCCGGAGGAACACGCGTCCGCGTTGGAGGCGCGTGGGCTCGCGTTTTTCGAGCCTGGCTGGGTCGCTCGGCAGCAGGGACGTGTGGAGGACGCGGCTTCGTTGCTGGGCCAGGCGGAGGTCTGTTTTCGGCAAAGCCTTGCGCTGGCTGAGGAGATCGGCAGCCAGCGTCGGCTGGCGTTGATTCGGATGCATCTGGCCAAGGTTGTGTCGCCGGAGGAAGCGGCTGCGCTGCTGGCGCAAGCGGAACACGGGTTGAAGAGCGAGCCGGGCAATCTGGTGAAGGTCCGGCTGTGGCAGGGGCGGAAGCTGATCGAGGCCGGGGCGTACGAGGAAGGCGCGGCGGTGCTGGCTGAACTCGATTCGGCGGCGGAGCAGGCCAATCTGCAGCGTGAGCGGATTGCCGCGTTGCGGTCTCGGGCGGAGGCGGCGGTGGGCCGCGGGTTCCGCGATCAGGCGAAGGCACACGCGGAGGACGCGTTGAGCATTGCTCGGATGCACGGCTTTACCGCTGAGGCGACTGACCTGCTGCTCTGGCTTGAGCAGTTCTGACTATCCATAGTGGACAGTCAGCCGGGCCTCGTGCTTGCGGCCGCCTGCGGTGAAGGGCAGCTGCTCGGGGAAATCCAGGCCCAGCCGTTCGCGCGTGTAGAGCAGCGACGGTACGGCTTGCGGCAGGTCCGTGCCGGTGAAGGACACGACTAGGCCGTCTCGGCTGCCGGCCAGCCAGCCTGATCCGGCGGGGCAGGCGGCCCATTCGCAGCCGGGGAATTCGGCGAGGGTGAGGGCGATCCAGCGGCCCGGCTCAGGGAAACGGTCGCCCAGCACGATGTCGGCGCGGCGCAGCTGGCGTGGGTCGGGGCCGTCGACGTGGACGACCAGGTGTGTGTCGGCGGACTCCGCGGCGAATCTGGTGACTTCGTCGCCGCGGACCTGGATCCATTGCGCGCCGGGTTCTGGACGTTGGACTCGCGGCAGCGGGAACGCGGTGAAGCCGGCTGGTTGAGCTGGCGGCGGCAGGCGAAGCGTGCGGTAGCCGAGGTCGGTCAGCAGGGCGGCGGATTGGCCGGGGACGCTGGTGGCGAGTGCGGTCGCGGCGGCCAGGGCCGCGGGTTGGGTCGCGGTGCGCAGCTGGTCGGCCAGGTTTTCGTCGGTCAGGACGGGGGCGGTGCGCAGCAGTGCGGCTACGGGGGAATCCGGATCGACGGCCTCGTGGGGTGCGGCGGCCAGCAGGATCGGGGTGCCAAGGCAGGCGGAGTAGTAGGTGACGGAGCCGTGGTCGCCGATGGTGACGTCGGCGGCTACTGCGGCTGGTTGCCACAGGTCTTCTTCCGGAAGGACGGTTACGCCCGCGTGCTGGCAATCTCGCAGCCACATTTTCAGTTGCCACGGATAATGGCCTTGGCCGATGTTGGGATGTAGAGCGAGGACGACGGCGAATTCGTCCAGAGGTAATTGACGGGCGATGCGTTCGGGGAGGTCTGGGCTGGAGCCGTACGAGGAGAGCTGGCCCCACGTGGACGAGATCAGCACCAGGGTTTGCTCGCCGGTTACGCCCAAGGCTTGGCGGTAGGATTCGCGCAGTTCCCGGGCGTCTCGCAGGCGGTCCAGGCAGGAGTCTCCGGCGATGACGGCGTGGTCAGCGGCTTCCGGACAGTACTGCCGCAGGCGGGTGAGCTGCTCGGGGTGGGACAGGACGTGATGTTCGGCGATCACCTCGCCGTTGTGCATCAGCCATTGCTCGGACAACCCGAAAACCGGTTTCCGGTTTCCGGTTTCCGGTTTCCGGTTTCCGGTTTCCGGTTTCCGGTTTCCGGTTTCCAAGAACTTATTATAACCCATTCCGTGCGGCAAAACCGTCAACGGAGCGCGCAGCCGATGCAAATCCCCGCCGTAACTGGCTGCCAGCGCCCAGTCGAAATCCTCCGTCACGACGTCTTCCCACGGCTCCAGCGGGATCCCGCGCGCGGCGAGGTACTCCTCCGTCCCCCGGGTGAACGCGCTCGAATCCGGGCACGTGAACACCACCTGCACCCGGGGATCCCCGGCGAACAACGGCAGTACGTCCAGCAGTCGCGTCGCCGCGGTGACGTTGTGCACTACCGCCAGCAGCGTCCGTTCCGTGCGCACAGTTCGCCAGCGGCGCGGCACCGGGAAGGACGACGAAGGCACGGAGAGCGATCTTACCGATCGCGCTCCGTGCCGGTCGGGCGAAAGAGGGTCAGAGGCTGATATTGCCTTGTACGTCACGCAGCTGAACGACCTTGGCCCCTTCGGCCACGGTGCCCACGTGGTTCGTCACTCCGCCGCTGCGTGCTTCCTGGTGCACCTCGAACTCGGTGCGCAGCGCCGCGCCGAACTCCGGGTCCTGGCGGCTGGCCTCGTCGAGGCGTTCGGCCAGCGCGGTGACGGTGGCCGGGTTCTCCGGGGTGGCCGCCTCCAGTTCCGCGGTTGCCTTGCTGTTGCCGGAGAACTTGCGCTTGACCAGGTCATACAGGCCGGTCGCGGCCTTTGTGGCCAGCGCGGTGGCGACAGCGGTCAGGATCGGCTCGGGCATGCGACTCTCCTCAGGTCGACGGCCCTTCTACCGTACTCACTTCGCGTGCTCGTCGATCCATTCGGCGATGACATCGATGCGTGAGGTGGTCTCGGCGGCGGTGTGCGGGCAGTCCGGGCCGTTGTTCTCGATCGAGAACAGTTTGCCGTCGGTGAAGTACGGCGCGCCCGTGTCGTAGGTGCACGCGCTGGTGGACGCCGAGGGCGCGACGCCGCGAATGCCGACTGTCGTGCCGCCGACCGACGAGATCTTCATCGTGCCCTGCTGCAACTGCTTGGACGGCACCGGGTTCTGCGCCGTCCGGCTGCCCCAGCCGGCCAGCGTGACCTGCTGTCCGACGCCGGGGACCAGGTGGTTCACAGTGAGCGGCTTGACCTCGGAGACCGGGCTGTCGAGCTTCGCCAGCGCGACGTCGTTCGGGCCGGCTTGCAGCACCTCGGTGACCTTGCGCTGGACGCCTTTCTCCTTGGTTTCGTCGACCAGGCCCAGCGACACCGCCGTCGGGTACGGCACCGGGCCGGACACCCGGTTCTTGTTCGCGTCGTGGAAACAGTGGCCGGTGGTGACGATCCACTGCGGCGCGACGAGCGCTGCCGAACAGAAGCTCGAGTACGTGCTTCCGTTCGGCAGCGGGATTCCGGTCATGCTCAGCTTCGCGGCGAAGCCGAATTGGCCTGCTGGGACGTCAGAGCCGTTCGCGACGGCCAAAGCCGGGCTCGCGGTGAGGATGGGCAGGAGAACTGCTGCGGAGATCGCGGCGCGGACGCGCATTCTGTCCCTTCGTCCGGGTCACCGGCGGACGCCGATGCACTCGGCCTTCCACGCTAACGACACCGTCCGCACCGCGGAATTCCCTTGATGGGCGACGAAAACCGTCCGATCTCGCGACTTGCCCTCACTGGGTGTGCGAGGCGATCCAGTCCTTGAGAATGTCGACCCGCGCGGTCGTCTCCGGGGTGGAGTGCGGGCAGTCCGGGCCGGTCGACTCGACCGAGATGAGCCGGCCGGTGTGGTCGCCGTCGTCGACGAAGTACGGCGCGCCCGAGTCGTAGCTGCACGCGCTGGTGTTCTTCTGCGGCGAAACCCCGATGATGCTCGTGGTGGTGGCGTCCGAGCCGACGACCTGCATTTCGCCCTGCTGCAGTTTGTCCGACGGCTTCGGCGAAACCTCGGTGAGGCTGCCCCAGCCGGCGAGCAGCACCTTCTGCCCGTCGGTCGGCGCGGCGGGCGAGACAGTCAGCGGCTTGATGTCGGTGACCGGCTGGTCGAGCTTGGCGATCGCGACGTCGTTGACGCCCGACTGCTGCACTTCGGTAACCGTGCGCCGTTCGCCCTGGCCGGGCTTATCGACATTCGTGCCGAGAAGCACCGAAGTCGCGTACGGAACCGGGCCGGAAACCGGCTTGCGGTTGACGTCGTGGAAACAGTGCCCGGCGGTGATGATCCATTGCGGCGCGATGAGCGAACCCGAGCATCCGCTCGAATAAGTGGTGCCGTCCGCCTTCGGGATGACGGGCATGGACAGCTTGGCCGCGAACGGATACTCGCCGGGCGCCACATCGTTGCCGTTCGCGACCGCGGACGCGGGAGCCGCGACAGCCAGCGCGGCTCCGGCGGCGAGGAAGGCAGCGGAAAGGGCAGCACGCAAACGCATGAAATATCCTCCGGAAGACGACTACTCAATGCGAACATAGGCGTCTCCGGTTTCCCCCGAAAGGGGGATCAGCCGGGGCTGCCCGATCGGGCTCGCCCGGCTGCCCGCGTTTTCCGAATTCAGCTCACGCCGACGAGGTCGACGACGAAAATCAGCGTTTCGTTCGGGGCGATCACGCCGCCCGCGCCGCGCTCGCCGTACGCGAGGTGCGGCGGGATCACGAGCTGGCGGCGGCCGCCGACCTTCATGCCGGTCACGCCCTGGTCCCAGCCGGGGATGACCTGGCCGGAACCCAGCTGGAAATCGAGCGGTGCGCCACGGTCGTAGGACGCGTCGAATTGCGCGCCGGTGGAGTGCGAGACCCCGACGTAGTGGACGCTGACAGCATTGCCCGATTGGGCCTCGGGGCCGTCGCCGACGGTGATGTCTTTGATCTGCAGCTCGGCGGGCGGCGGTCCGTCCGGGCGCTCGACTTGGGGTTTTTCCACGCTCATGGGGCTCACGGTACCTAGCGCTCAACCGCTGCGCCGGATGGAGTACCGCCGGACGGACTACTCCCAACGAGGGGATAAACGCGAAAACTCTTCACATGCCCGCTACCCGTCGGTAGCGTGCGCTGGGTCACCCTGGGGCATCCTTCGTGGACGGAGCTGCGGCATGCGACGACGCATTCCCATCCTGGCCGCGGGCGCGGTAGCCGTGCTCACGGCCGGCCTAGTGCAGATCGGGACCGCGGCACCGGCTTCCGCCGCGTTGCCCGGCAACGACTATTGCGCTGGCCAGTGCAACGACATCCTCCCGCCGGGGGAGAACGGCAGCGCGACGCTCGCCGAAATCCTCGCCAACAAGGCGTTCGGCACGCAGCCCGGGCACGCCGACGACCAGCTCGGCAAATACGCCGATCTTGCGGGCGGCTACAAAACGCTGACCACTGACACGATCGGCAAATTCTTCAACGACTCGTCCTTCGGCGTGCCCGCCGACCAGGTCGCGAGCACGCTGAAACCGCGCGACGACGTGACGATCACGCGCGACAAGGCCACCGGCGTCCCGCACATCCAGGGCACGACGCGGTCCGGCACCGAGTACGGCGCGGGCTACGCGGCGGCGCAGGATCGCTTGTGGCTCATGGACATCATGCGCCGGGTCGGGCGCGGCCAGCTGACGTCCTACGCCGGCGGCGCGGAAGCGAACCGCGAGCTGGAGCAGTCTTTCTTCGCCTCCGCGCCTTATACCGAAGAAGAGTTGCAGCAGCAGATCGACGCCGTGGCGGCGAGCGGTCCGCGCGGCAAGCAGGGACTCGCCGACGCGCAGGCGTACATCGAAGGCATCAATAAATACATCACCGATTCGCACAACGGCCGGTACTTCCCGGGCGAGTACGTGCTCACCGGGCACGTCGACGCGATCACCAACGCGGGCACCATCGAACCGTTCAAGCTCACTGACCTCGTGGTGCTCGCCTCGGTGGTCGGCGCGCAGTTCGGCGCCGGTGGCGGCGGCGAGGTGCAGAACGCGGTCGCGAAGCTGGCGCTGCAGGAGAAGTACGGCGTCGAGCAGGGTGAGAAGGTGTGGCAGAGCCTACGCGCCGCGGACGATCCCGAGGCCGTGAAGACCCTGCACGACGGGCAGAATTTCCCGTACGGCAACACTCCGGCGAACCCGCAGGGCGCGGCGTTGCCGGACAAGGGTTCGGTGACGAACCAGCAGCTCGTGTTCGACCAGACCGGCTCGGCGGCCTCGGCGCAAGCGAAGGTCAAGGTTCCCGCGCCGAAGGACCAGGAGTCCGCGCGCGGCATGTTCGACAACGGCGTGCTGCCGGGCAACATGCTCAAGGAAAAGCACGGCATGTCCAACGCGCTGCTGGTGTCCGGCGCGAAGACGGCCAGCGGACATCCGGTCGCCGTCTTCGGTCCGCAGACTGGGTATTTCGCTCCGCAGCTGTTGCTGCTGCAGGAAATCCAGGGTCCGGGAATCAGCGCGCGGGGCGCGTCGTTCGCCGGGATCAGCATGTACGTGCTGCTCGGCCGCGGCCAGGACTACTCGTGGAGCGCGACGACCGCGGCTCAGGACATCATCGACACCTACGCGCTGCCGCTGTGCGACCCGAGCGGCAAACCGGCCACAAAGGACTCGAACTACTATCTCTACCAGGGCAAATGCCTCCCGATGGACACCGTGGAGCGCAAGAACGCCTGGTCGCCGACGGTCGCGGACGGCACCGCGGCCGGGTCCTACACGCTGCGCAGCTACCGCACGAAGTACGGCCCGGTGACCTCGCGGGCGATGGTGGACGGGAAGCCGGTGGCGTACTCGTCGCTGCGCTCGTCGTACATGCACGAGGTGGATTCGCTGATCGGGTTCCAGGAGTTCAACGACCCGGGCTACGTCAAATCGGCCGCGGACTTCCAGCGCGCCGCGAACGACGTCAACTTCACCTTCAACTGGTTCTACGCCGATTCGAAGGACATCGCGTACTTCAACTCCGGCGCGAACCCGGTGCGCAATTCCACTGTGGACCCGATGATGCCGGCGTGGGGCGACCGCGGGTTCGACTGGTCGGGCTGGAACCCGGCGGGCAACAAGGCCGACTACACGCCCGCGTCACAGCATCCGCAGTCGGTGAACCAGGACTACTACATCAGCTGGAACAACGCGCAGGCCAACGGCTACGCGTCCGGCGGTGCGGACAAGTCCGCCGTGCACCGCGGCGACCTGCTGGACGCACGCGTCAAGGCGCTGCTTTCCAGCGGCACCAAGGTGACCCGGGTCAACCTGACCCAGGCGATGGAGGACGCGGCACTGGCTGACCTGCGGGCGGAGAAGGTGCTGCCGCTGTTGCTGCAGGTGCTCGACAAGGCCCCGCTCACCGGTGCCGCGGCGGACGCCGAGGCGAAGCTGAAGACGTGGATGCAGCACGGACACCAGCGCGTCGAGTCCAGCCCGGGCAGCAAGACCTACCACGACGCGGACGCGATCCGGATCATGGACGCTTGGTGGCCGCTGCTGGTCACCGGCGAGTTCAAGCCGTCGATGGGCGACGACGCGTTCGGCGCGATGACGAACGTGCTGCAGATCAACGAAAGCCCGTCGGGATTCCAGAACGAGACGCCGGGCAAGCACGTCGGGCAGCCGCACCAGGGTTCGGCGTATCAGCACGGCTGGTGGGGTTACGTCAGCAAGGATCTCCGCACGGCGCTCGGACAGCCGGTGGCGGGCCCGCTCGGCGCGAAGTTCTGCGGCGGCGGCGAGGTGAACGCGTGCCGGCAGATGCTGGTCGACTCGCTGACCACGGCCGCTGGGCAGCCAGCGAACACTGTGTACCCCGGCGACGGCGACTGCTCGGCCGGTGACCAGTGGTGCGCCGACACGGTGATCCAGCGTCCGCTGGGCGGCATCGCGCACGGCAAGATCAGCACGCAGAACAGGCCGACGTTCCAGCAGGTCGTCGAGTATCCCGCACACCGCGGCGACAACGTTTCGAACCTCTCGGCGGGCAAGCCGGTGAACGCTTCCAGCGCGGAAACCGGGTTCTACAACTCGCCCGCTTCGAACGCGGTCGACGGCAACCCCGGCACCCGCTGGGCGAGCGACTGGAGCGACAACCAGTCGATCACCGTGGATCTCGGGTCGGTGCAGCAGGTTTCGCGAGCGGTGCTGTCGTGGGAGAAGGCGTACGGGAAGGGATACAAGATCCAGCTGTCCACCGACGGCACCGACTGGCACGACGCCGCGGTGGTGACGGACGGGAACGGCGGGACGGACAACGTCTCGTTCGCGCCTTCCGACGCGCGGTTCGTTCGGATGCAGGGGATCTCGCGCGGGACTAAGTACGGGTATTCGCTGTACGAGTTCGAGGTTTACGCGCACTGACTTCGGTCGCTGCTGAAGCGACGATGAGAACCGCCCCGGCCAGCATGATCGGCCGGGGCGGTTCTTTCCTGAACAGGACGCTGAGCAGGCAGGCGCGCCAGCGATGGCCGTGCCGGATCCACCGCCGCGTTCCGGCCGTTGGAGCTGTGGCTGTCGCAGGCCGTCTACCTGCACTTTCGCCCGGCCAATCAAGACGCTGCCCACTTTGTGGAACGGCTGACCACTTGGTGACATTCATCGCCTGCCGTCCAAGCGGACGCGAAGTTACCGTGTCCGCATGGACGACTGGACTCCGCGGACCCGCGCGATCGCGGCGGGCCGGCCGCACGGCCCCGGCGAGCCGCTGAACACACCGATCGTGGCCACGAGCACCTTCGAGGCCGGCGGCGACGCGGTGTATTCGCGCTCCGACGGGACGGCCACTTGGGACTCTTTCGAGGAGGTCGTCGGGTCGCTGGAAGGCGGCACGGCGGTTGCCTTCGCGTCGGGGGTCGCGACGTTGTCCGCGGTGCTGGATTCGTTGCCGGTCGGGTCGACGGTTGCGGTTCCCTCATTCAGTTACGCGGTTACGCGCGGAGCGTTGAAGCACGCACAGCAAATCGGTCGCCTCACGGTCACTGAATTGGAGCCGACGGACACTCAGGCGTGGCTTGATTGCGACGCCGATCTGTTGTGGCTCGAATCGCCGACTAACCCGACGCTCGACGTGATGGAGATCGAGACCATCGCGCGCGGTACGCGGGGACGAGTAGTCGTCGACAACACCTTCGCGACTCCGCTGCATCAGCAACCGTTGTCGCTCGGCGCGGACATCGTTGTGCACAGCGCGACGAAACTCATTGGCGGGCACAGTGATCTCCTGCTCGGCGTCGCGGTCGCAGCCGATCAGGACATTGTGGACGAACTTCGCTCGGCGCGGACTCGGGTCGGCGCGACGCCGGGCACGCTCGAAACGTGGCTCGCGTTGCGCGGTCTGCGGACGCTTCCGGTGCGACTGGCGGAGCAAACCCGTACCGCGGAATTGCTGGTGTCCCGATTGGCGGAACACCCGGCGGTAACAAAGGTTCGCTATCCCGGTTTCGGGATGATGGCGGCGTTTGAAGTCGACGGCGCGGCTACTGCGGACAAGGTGTGCGCGAGCGTGCGGCTGATCCGGTCGGCGACGAGTCTCGGCGGGGTGGAAAGCCTGGTGGAGCGGCGTGCGTGGCTGCCTGGCGAGGAGCGCGTGCCGCCGGGGCTGATCCGGTTTTCGGTCGGGCTGGAAGACCCGGAGGACCTGTGGCGGGATTTGCTGACCGCGCTCGGTTGATTTCCGTCATTCATTAACGAGGGCTGTGCGGGTTGCCTGGCAACTGTTACGGTATGGGCACGGCGGGCCGAATTTCCGGCAGCCGGGCGAAATCATCGCCGCCACGAAGGCGTTCGTTACCGCTTTCTCTCGTGTCATTAATCACCAGCTAAAGAGTTACCCCTTTGGGCTGAATGTTCGGCAGGATCAGCGGGCGCGGTGGGGGTCATCGCGCTTTTCTCAGAGGGGTAAACATCTTGAAGAAGACCCTGGGCAGACTCGCGGGCGCTGTGCTCGCGGGCGCCCTGATCAGCCTTGCCGTCGTGCCTGCCGCGAACGCGGAGGAGGCCCCGGCGACGACCGCCTCGGCCCCTGCCAGCGCGACGGAGACCACCCCGGCCACGCCGCCGGCGAGCGAAACCGCCACGCAGCCCACCGAGACCGGCAAGCCGACCGAGACCGGCAAGCCCACCGAGACGGGCAAGCCGACTGAGACGGGCAAGCCGACTGAGACCGGCAAGCCGACCGAGACCGGCAAGCCGACGGACACGACCAAGCCGACCACGCCGACCTCCTCGGAGACCAGCACTCCGGCAGAGCCGCCGTTCGTGGACGACACCGCCTACGGCGCCGACCTCGACGGCGACCTCGGCCTCCTGCGCATCGCTTGCGTCGCCGGCGCGCCGACCAACGTGCACTCCAAGGACTTCGACCTGGTCGAGGGCCCGGAGCAGGACGAGACCGACGGCCGCTACTGGCTGTGGCTGGTCAAGCGGCACGAGGGCGTTTCCTTCGACAACGGCACCGTCTACGCGGCCTGGACCTGCGGTGGCAAGCCGACCGATGGCGGGCACGTTCCCCCGGCTGGCGGCTCGGGCGCGGGTTCCGCTGGCACCACCGGCGGACACGGCGACTCGCAGGTGAAGTACACGCCGAAGCGCGGCATCGAGACCGGCTTCGGGGGCATGGCCGCCTGATGACCAGGAAGTTCGGGCAGGGCACCGCTCTCGCGGGTGCTCTGCTCCTCTCCCTCTCGCTGAGCGCGTGCGGTTCGGACGCCCCGGCGGCGCCCGCCGCGCAGGCCCCGGCCAGTGCGGCGGTCCCGGTGACCAAGCCGTTCGCCGGGCTGCGGCCGACGTCGGTCGAGATCCCGAAGATCGGCGCGAAGTCGTCGCTGATCACTGTCCTGCCGAACAAGGACGGGCAGATTTCGGTTCCGTCGGTGAAGAATCCGATGCAGGCCGCGTGGTACCGGCTTTCCCCGGTGCCGGGCGAGGTGGGTCCGGCGATCGTGCTCGGGCACGTCGACGGCGACCACAAGCCGGGGATCTTCTACAAGCTCAAGGACGTGAACCCGGGCGACGAGGTCGACGTCGAACGCAGCGACGGCAAGAAGCTGAAGTTCGTGGTGGACCGCAAGGAACAGGTCCCCAAGGACACGTTCCCGACGCAGGCCGTCTTCGGCAACACGGACAAGCCGCAGCTGCGCATCATCACCTGCGGCGGCGTGTTCGACCACGCCGAGCACAGCTACAAGGACAACATCGTGGTGTACGCGAACCTGGTCTCCTGACTCAGGTCCAGCGCTGCCCCAATGCCACATTGGGTGCATGTGACGCACCCAATGTGGCGTTCGGTGCATGCGACGCACCCAATGCCACATTGGGGTGCTCACGACTCAGGTCAGCAGCGGAGTGAGCAGCGTCCGCCGTTCCTTCGGCACGTATTCCGCGTAGTTGTCATACAGCGCTTGACGCGCCAGCCGCGCCGCCGACTCCCCGTCGGCGGCGCGGATCGCGTTCAGCACCTCTTCGTGGTGGCGCAGCCAGGACCGCATCAGCGTGCCGCGGTCGTTGGCGTGGCTGAGTTTGTCCTCGATCAATTCCAGTACCACGCCGCGGACCACTTCACCGCTCACCACCAGCAGCGGATTCCGGGACACCTGGGCGATCACGTCGTGGAACGCGACGTCCGCGCGGCTGAATTCGGTGTATCCCTCCGCCGTCGCCATTCCTTCCAGCGCGGCGTCGAGCGCGGTCAAATCCTCGGCGGTGCGCAGTTCCGCGGCCAGCAGGTGCGACGAACCGTCCAGCACCATCCGGAATTGCAGCAGTTCCGCCAGCCCGACGTGTTCCGCCCGCGCCAGCCGGTGCATCGACCGGTGCAGTGCGCCCGGCGAAGCGGCCAGCACCTCGGGCCCGCGCGGATCGCCCGGCCGCGACCGGATCAGCTCCGCAGCTTGCAGCACCCGCAGCGCCTCGCGCACGGTCGACCGGCCGACGCCGAACTGCGTCATCAGCTCCCGTTCCCCGGGCAGCCGTTCGCCGGGTTTGAGGCGGCCGCTCACCACGGCTTCCTCGATCTGCTCGACGATCCGCTCGTAGGCGCGGACCGGAGCGACCGGTTCGAACTTCATCTTGACCTCGGTGTCTGCCGGGTGCGAGTCTGCCTAGGGTGTACTGGTCAGACCAGTGTACTGAGCAGGAGGCGGAATGAAAGCCCGGAGCACTGCGGCGGCGCTGGCGCTGCTGCTCGTGACGTCCGGCTGCTCGGCAGGCTCCAGCGCGAGTGTTTCCCCAGGTCCGGACACGCTTTCCGTGGGCTACACGGCGGAACCGGCGAACTTCGACTTCACCCGTTCCGACGGCGTGGCCATCCCGCAGGCGCTGCTCTACAACGTCTACGAGGGCCTGGTGAAACTCGATCCGCAGGGCCGGATCGTGCCGCTGCTCGCGAAGTCCTGGACGATCAGCCCGGACCGCAAGACCTACGACTTCCAGCTGCGGCAGGACGCCAAATTCAGCAACGGCGCTCCGTTCACCGCCTCGGACGTCCAGTTTTCCCTGATGCGGGTGAAAACCGACTGGACGGTCTCGCTCAAATCGGCGATGGACGTCGTGGACCACGTCGAGGTCGTCGCGCCGGATCACGCGCGCGTGGTGCTGTCGAAACCCAGCAACGGCTGGCTGTTCAGCCTCACCAGCCGGCTCGGCGCGATGTTCAGCCCGACCGGCGTCGCGGATCTGGCGAATCATCCGGTCGGTACCGGACCGTACGAGGTGGCGTCGCGCCGGCGCGGGGATTCCATTGTGCTGCGGGAGAATCCGCGGTACTGGGGATCGAAACCGGCGTATCGCACGGTCGTGCTCAAGTATTTCGGCGACCCGACGGCGCTCAACAACGCCTTGCTGTCCAACGGGATCGACGTGATTTCCAATCTGACGTCGGCCGATTCGATCCCGCAGTTCCAGGGCGACGACCGGTTCACCGTGCAGCAGGGCACCACGAACAGCGAGGTCACGCTGGCGTTCAACGGCAAGCGCGCGCCGCTGAACGACGTGCGCGTCCGTCGTGCGCTCACCTACGCCATCGACCGGAAAGCCGTGCTGGACCTGGTTTTCAGCGGGCGCGGCACGCTCATCGGCAGCATGGTCCCGCCCACCGACCCGTGGTACGAGGACTTGTCGAAGGTCTATTCCTACGACCCGGCGAAGGCGAAGCAGCTGCTCGCCGAGGCGGGGGTGCACGATCTCAAGCTGCGGCTGCGCATCCCGAACCTGCCCTACGCCGTGTCGGCAGCGCAGGTGGTGCAATCGCAGCTGGCGGACGTCGGGGTCACCGCGACGATCGAGCCGCTCGACTTCCCGGCGGTGTGGCTCAAGCAGGTCTTCACCGACCACGATTACGACCTGTCGATCATTCAGCACGTCGAGGCCCGCGACATTTCGACGTTCGGCAAAGCCAAGTACTACTGGGGTTACGACAGCAAACGCGTGCAGCAGCTGCTCGCCGCGGCGGACAGCGGCACGCCGCAGGAGCAGGTGAGCGACATGAAAGAGGTCGCGCGGCAGCTGAACGCCGACGCGGCCGCGGACTGGCTGTTCCTGTTCCCGAACGTCGTGGTCGCCAAGAAAAAGGTGACTGGGCTAGCGCGTAACCAGGTCAGCGAGTCCTTCGACCTGACCGGGGTGAGGCCGGCATGACCGCACGCGTGTTGCGGCGGGTGGCCGTCTTCGCGGTGAGCCTGTTCGTGGCGTCCATTGTGGTTTTCCTGTTCATGGCGGTGCTGCCGGGCGATCCCGCGCAGGTCGCGCTGGGCGTGAACGCGACGCCGGAGCTGCTCGCGAAGACCCGCGCCGAATTCGGCATCGACCGGCCGCTGGTCGAGCAGTACCTGAGCTGGATGGGCGGGGTGCTGCACGGCGATTTCGGCCGGTCCTACGTCACGCGCGAGGCGATCAGCCCGCAGCTGGTGGACCGGCTCGGCGTCACGTTGTGGCTGGTCGGCGCGGGAATGATCGTCGCGCTGGTGATCGCTTTGCCCGCTGGCGCGTTCGCGGCGGTACGGCACCGGAAGGCCAGCGGCGTCGCGGTTTCCGGGCTGTCGCAGGTCGGCGTGGCGATTCCGGCGTTCTTCGCGGGCATCATTCTGGTGCAGATTTTCGCGGTACAGCTGCGCTGGCTGCCGAGCGGCGGATGGACGCCGCCCAACCAGGACGCCGGCGAGTTCCTGCGCGGGCTGATTCTCCCGGCGTTGTCGCTCGGCCTGGTGCAGGGTGCGGTGCTCACGCGCTACGTCCGCTCCGCCGTGCTCGACACGCTCGGCCAGGACTACCTGCGCACCGCCAGGTCCAAGGGGCTTTTGCCTGGTCAGGCATTGTTCCGGCACGGGTTGCGCAACGCGTCCGTCCCGGTGGTCACCGTGCTCGGGCTGCAGTTGACGACGCTGCTGATCGGCGCGGTCGTGGTGGAGCGGGTGTTCGTGCTGCCCGGGCTCGGCAGCATGCTGCTGGACGCGGTCGCGCGGCGCGATTTGCTGACGGTGCAAGGGATCGTGCTGGTGCTGGTCGCCGGGGTGCTGCTGGTGAACTTCGTGGTCGACGTGCTCTATTCGGTGCTCGACCCGAGACTGCGGGGGTCCTGATGCGCCGCAACGGAAATCTCCTGCTCGGCGGGACGCTCGTCGCGCTCGTCGTGCTGGCCGCGCTGGTGTCGTTCGTCTGGACGCCGTACGACCCGGTGCAGGTCAACGCGGCGGACCGGCTGCTCGGGTTCTCCGCGCAGCATCTGTTCGGGACGGACAAGTTCGGCCGGGACGTGTTCAGCCAGCTCCTCGTCGGCGCGCGGACCACGCTGTACGTCGGCGTGGTCGCGGTCGGCATCGCGGCGGTGATCGGCACGCCGCTGGGCGTGCTGGCGGCAATGGCCCCGCGCTGGCTCGGTGAGTTCGTGATGCGCGTGAACGACCTGGTGCTCGCGTTTCCCGCGCTGCTGCTGGCGATCATGTTTGGCGCGGTGTTCGGCGCGGACACGCTCACCGCGATGGCGGCCATCGGCATCGCGACCATCCCGTCGTTCGCCCGGATCGCCCGCTCCGGGTCGCTGCAGGTGATGAGCAGTGAATACGTGCTCGCCGCGCGGGCAGGCGGACGATCGCGGACGCGGATCGCCTGGGCACACGTGCTGCCGAACATCGGCGGCCTGCTGATCGTGCAGGCGTCGGTGTCGTTCGCGATCGCGGTGCTGGCCGAAGCGGCGTTGTCGTTCCTCGGCTTCGGCACGCGGCCGCCGACGCCGTCGTGGGGCCGGATGCTTCAGGAATCGCAGGAACTGCTCACCGCGCACCCGCGGCTCGCGCTCGTGCCCGGTATCGCGATCGCGGTGGCGGTGCTCGGCTTCAACCTTCTCGGCGACGGTCTGCGCGACCGTCTCGACCCCCGATTGGCGGCGCGGGTATGACGCTGACGGTGGAAAACCTGCAGGTCGAGGACCTGGTCCGCGGGGTTTCGTTCGAACTGGGCGCGGGCGAACGGGTCGGGCTGATCGGCGAATCCGGGTCGGGGAAATCGCTCACCGCGCTGTCTGTGCTGGGACTGCTGCCGGAAGGGCTGTCTGCCACCGGCTCGGTGCGGCTCGACGGCCGGGAGCTGCTCGGTGCGTCCGAAAAAGAGCTGTCCCGGTTGCGTGGCAACGAGATGGCGATGGTGTTCCAGGAGCCGATGACCGCGCTGAACCCGGCGATGCGGGTCGGACGGCAGGTCACCGAACCGTTCCGGGTGCACGGCCGTCGCGGGCGGCCGGCGGAGGAACTGCTGGCCGCGGTGGGCTTGCCGGGGGTCGCGCGGGCGTATCCGCATCAGCTGTCCGGTGGGCAGCGGCAGCGGGTGGTGCTGGCGATAGCGCTGGCCAACGACCCGGGGCTGCTGATCTGCGACGAGCCGACCACCGCGCTGGACGTCACCGTGCAGGCGCAGATTCTGTCGCTGATCAGGCAGCGGCTGTCGGCGGAGAATTCGCTGCTGTTCATCACGCACGATCTGGCGGTGGTGGCGCAAATGTGCGACCGGGTGCTGGTGATGCTCGACGGGGCCATTGTGGAGCACGGGTCGACGCGGGAGGTTTTGACCGCGCCGAAGCACGCGTACACGCAACGGTTGCTGGCAGCCTCCGATCTGGAGGGCGCGCGATGATCTCCGTACGGGACTTGGAGCGGCGGTATACGAGGCGGGACGTGCACGCGTTGCGCGGCGTGAGCTTCGACGTTTCCGCTGGTGAACGGTTCGGAATCGTCGGCGAGTCCGGCTCCGGGAAGTCCACGCTGGTCCGGCTGCTCGCCGCGCTGGACCGGCCGACCGCGGGCACGGTGTCGTTCCAGGGCAAGCGGATCGACTCGCTGCCCGAGCGGAAGCTGCGGTTCCTGCGCCGGGAAATGCAGATCGTGTTCCAGGATCCGATGGGCTCGCTCGATCCGCGGATGCGCGTGCGGGACATCGTCTCCGAACCGCTCGGTCGCCGGTCGCCGGAGCGCGTGGCTGAACTGCTGACCGCGGTCGGACTGCCCGAGGACGCGGCGATGCGGTACCCGCACCAGTTCTCCGGCGGGCAACGGCAGCGGATCTCGATCGCACGCGCGCTCGCGCCGAATCCGAGCGTGCTGATCGCGGACGAACCGGTGAGCGCGCTGGATGTCTCGGTACGCGCGCAGATCCTGGATCTGCTGGCCCGGCTGGTCGACGAGTTCTCGCTGACGCTGATTTTCGTTTCGCACGACCTCGGCGTGGTGCGGCACGTCTGCGATCGCGTCGCGGTGATGCGCCGCGGGGAGATCGTGGAAATCGGTGCTGTCGAGCAGGTTTACGTCGCGCCGGAGCACGAGTACACCCGGGAACTGCTGGATGCCGCGCCGAATCTGCGGACCGAGCTGGCCCGGTTGAAGGGAGAAACGGATGCCTGACTACCCGGACGGCCTGCCGATCGGTCCCGGCTGGGTGTCCACAGTGGATTCCGCGAAGATCGTGTTTCCCTATGACGGCAGCGTGATCGGTACTGCTCCGGTCGGCACCGTCGAGCTGGCCTCGCGTGCTCTCGACGAGGCGGTCGCAGTGGCCCGTGAGGTCGCTTCGCTGCCTTCGCGGACCCGCCGGACGTTGCTGAACGAGGTAGCCTCGGCGATCCGCGAACGTCAGACCGAGTTCGAGCAGCTTCTCGTGCTGGAGACCGGAAAACCGCTGGTCGACTGTCAGGTGGAGGTCGCGCGCACGATCGTCACCTGGGAGGCCGCGGCCGAAGAAGTGTCACGGCTGCACGGCGAAACCGTGCCGCTCGACCTGCTGCCGTCCGGCGACGGGCTGGTCGGGTTCTGGAAGCGCAAGCCGATCGGCGTCGTGGTCGGCATCGCCGGGTTCAACTACCCGCTGCTGCTGGCGTCGCACAAGATCGCTCCGGCGATCGCCGCTGGTTGCCCGGTGATAGTGAAGCCCGCCCCGCAAACCCCGCTGGCGACGCTGTGGCTGGTGCACTTGGTGCGCTCGCTGACCGCTCTCCCCGCGATGGTTCAGCTGGTCACCGGGGACGCTGCCGTCGGATCGGCGCTGGTCACGGACCGGCGGATCGGCGCGGTGTCGTTCACCGGCTCGGCCGCCGTGGGACACCAGATCGCCCGCGACGCCGCACCGACGAAGACCCTGCTGGAACTGGGCTCCAACGCGGCACTGGTGGTCGCGGAGGACGCAGACCTTGATGCGGCCGCCGACGCCGTGCTGCGCGGCGGGTTCTACGCGTCCGGGCAGGCCTGCATTTCCGTACAGCGAGTGTTGACGGTGTCGTCCGTGGCCGAGGAGTTCACCGGCAAGGTGCTCGCCCGGCTCGGCGAAGTGACCATTGGTGACCCACGTTCGGCCGACACGAGGGTGTCGGCACTGATCGATGAACGCTCGACCGCCCGCGTCGCCGATTGGGTCGACAAAGCGCTCGCCGCGGGCGCACGGCTGCTGGCTGGCGGTTCGGTGCGCGATGGCGTGCTGGAGCCGACAGTGCTCGCGGACGTACCGGACGGCGTCGAATGCTGGGACGAGGAGATCTTCGGCCCGGTCGTCTGCCTGCGCACAGTGTCCGATGTGGACGAAGCGTTCGCCGCGGTCAACGCGTCGCGGTACGGCCTGCACGCGAGCGTGTACAGCCGCTCGTTGAAGACCGCCTTCCGCGCGCTGGACGAGCTGGAGGTCGGCGGGGTAGTGGTGAACGAGGTGCCGGGTTTCCGGTCCGACACGATGCCGTACGGCGGGGTCAAGGACTCCGGGATTGGCCGCGAGGGGCCGCGATTCGCCGTGGAAGAGCTGACCGTGACCAGGATGGCGGTGCTGCGCCCGTGAACTACGCCGGACTGTTCCGAATGGACGGTCGCCGGGCCGTCGTGCTTGGCGCGGGCAGCGGGATCGGCCGGGAAGCCGCCCGCGCGCTGGCCGCGCAGGGTGCGTCGGTGATCTGCGCGGACCGTGACGTCGCCGCCGCTCGGGAGACCGGCGTCGGCGAGGTGTACGAGATCGACCTGCTCGCCCCCGGTGCCATCGCAGCCGCTGCCACCGAACTGGGCCCGCTGGACGCTGTCGTGCTGACGGCCGCCACCAACGTCCGGAAACGCCTGCTCGACTACACGCGCGAAGAGTTCGACCGCGTGGTGGAGCTGAACTTGGGCGTCGCCTTCGAGGTGCTGCGCGCGTTCGGCGCACCGATGGTCGAGCAAGGCCGGGGGAGCATCATCGGCTTCTCCTCGATCCGCGGCACCACAGTCGAACCCGGTCAGGGCCCGTACGCGGCAACGAAGGGCGGCTTGGTGCAGCTCTTCCGCACCGCGGCCGCCGAGTTCGGACCGTCCGGCGTACGCGTCAACGCCATCGCTCCTGGCGTTGTAGAGACGCCCTTGACCGCACAGATCAAAGCGCGCCCCGACTGGTACGACGCCTACGCCCAGAAGGGCGCCCTCGGCCGCTGGGCGCGCGCGGACGAGCTGGCTGGCGCCGTCGTGTACCTCGCTTCGGACGCTTCAACCTTCGTCACCGGCTCCGTCCTGGCTGTTGACGGCGGTTGGACAGCAGTCGACGGCCGCTTTGACCCACCCGCTTCGTGAATCGGAGGTTCCGCGATGACCGAATTGGCTGACCTGACCGCTAACGAGCTGGTAGCCGGGTACCGCGCGCAGACGTTCTCGCCGGTCGAAGTCACCGAAGCCGTCCTCGCCCGCATCGACGCCCGTGAGCCCGAACTGCGCGCCCTGTATGCGTACGACGCCGCTTCGGCCCGCGAAGCAGCGAAGGCGTCCGAAGTACGCTGGCACGCCGGTGAACCGTCCGGCCCTATCGACGGTGTCCCGCTGACGCTGAAGGAAAACATCGCCTCCGTCGGCGTCCCCACGCCGTTAGGCACCGCCGCCACTTCTTTAACGCCCGCTGCCACCGACGCCCCTGCGGCGGCGCGCGTACGCGAGTCAGGTGCCGTACTGCTGGCGAAGACGACCATGCCCGACTACGGCATGCTCACCTCCGGCCTTTCGAGCTTCCACCCCGCTTCGCGCAACCCGTGGGACGTCACGCGCACGCCCGGCGGCTCCAGCGCCGGTGCCGCCTCCGCAGCCGCCGCGGGTTACGGCCCCTTGCACGTAGGTACCGACATCGGCGGCTCGATCCGCCTTCCCGCCGGTTGGTGCGGTCTGGTCGGCCTGAAACCCAGCTTCGGCCGCGTTCCGGTCGACCCGCCCTTCCTCGGCCGCGTCGCCGGGCCGCTGACCAGGACCGTCGCCGACACCGCCCTGCTGATGAGCGTGCTGGCGCAACCTGACCCGCGCGACCACCTGAGCCTGCCACCCGCTTCGATCGACTGGCTTTCCCTGGACAGTTCGCTCTCGGGCTTGCGTGTCGGCCTCCACCTCGACCCCGGCGTCGGCCTCGCCGTCGATCCCGCCGTCGCCGAAGCGGTCATTGCCGCCGCTGACCTGTTCTCGTCCGCGGGCGCGGTCGTGGAGACCGTCGACCCGTTCCTGACCCGCGAGCACCTGAACGGCCTGGACACCTTCTGGCGGGTCCGTGCCTGGTCGGACATGGCTGTGTTGACGGAGGATCAGCGCGCGAAAGTCCTGCCGTACATCGCGGATTGGGCAGCCGGGGGAGCGAATGCGTCCGGTGTGGACACTTACCGCGGGTTCGCCGCGATCGACGCGATCAGCGTGGCAGCCCTGCGCGCGACGGAACCGTACGACGTGGTCCTGTCGCCGACCTGCCCCGTCCTGCCGCCGCCCGCGGACTGGCCGTCCCCGACGAACGACCCGACGCGACCGTTCGAGCACATCGCTTTCACCGTGCCGTACAACATGTCCGGACAGCCCGCGGTGTCCCTGAACTGCGGTTACACCCCGGAGGGGTTGCCGATCGGCCTGCAGATCGCGGGGCGTCGGTTCGCGGACCTGGAGGTGCTGCAAATCGCGGCAGCCTACGAGAAGCTGCGTGGCGAACAGCGTCCTTGGCCGGTCAGCTGAGCCAGCTTCAGAACGACAGAAACCGCTCGATCTCCGCTTTGGCGGCGATCGCCTTTTCGCCATACGTCTCGTAGAGGTCGGGCGTCAGCCTTGTCGTTGGTCCGGAAATGCTGAAACAACCGCAGGTTTCGCCGTCCGCCGTCTTGAGCGCGACGGCGACCGCGGCGATGCCTTCGTGGAGTTCTTCGTTGGTGACCGCGTAGCCGCGCCGCCGGATCTCCTCGACTTCGCGGCGGATGACGTCGGGGTCGGTGACGGTGTGGTCGTTGACCTTGCGAAGACCGTTGTGCAGAAAGGACTCCACGGCCGCGTCGTCCAGTGAAGCCAGGTACGCCTTGCCGTTCGACGCCGCGTGCAGGGGAAGCCGCGTGCCCAGCTGGAGAAATGCGCGGAGCTGATGCGGGCTGTCCAGCCGTTCGATCAGCACCATCGCGTCGTCGTCGGGGACCGTCAGGTGGATGGTCTCGCGGGTGTCTCCCTGCAGCCGGCTCAAAACCGGCAGCGCGATCTCGCGCAACCGGGGCCCGGAGCTGACCGCGCTGCCGATGCTGAACGCCTTCCCGGTGATCACCCACCGGCCTTCCCCGTTCGGCTCCGGCCGGACCCAGCCCGCGTCGGCGAGCGTTTTGAGACAGCGCTGCACTGTGCTCTTGGGGACCTCGAGCCGGCGCGCGAGTTCGCTCAATCCCGCCGGCTGCGCCGCGGCGACCGCCTCGAACACCCGCAACGCAGTGAGCACGCTGTTCACGTTCGCCACCCCTTGACCTTCGGTGATCCCGTTCATACGCTACCGGTCCACATAGTAGTCCATCGGTCCGCATTGTGGACCACAGTGAGGTGGTCATGACAACGATCAAGGAAGCCGACGGCGAACGGTCCCGCGCCGGCCAGGCCGATCCGGGCCCGCCGGTCCGGATGAACCGCGCCCAGCGCAACGCGTTCTGGGGTTCCTTCGGCGGCTGGGCGATGGACGGGTTCACGCTCGCGATGTTCGGCCTGGTGCTCGCGCCCACGCTGAGCGAACTGCTCCCGCCGTCCGGCATCACCCCGGACGTCGCGAACATCGGTTTCTACGGCCAGCTCAGCGGCGCGCTGTTCCTGGCCGGATGGGGCTGCTCCTTCATCTGGGGCCCGATCGCGGACCGCTTCGGCAGGCGGCCGGCGATGATCGGCAGCATCCTGCTCTTCTCGGTGTTCACCGCGCTGGCCGGGTTTTCGACGAACGTCTGGGCGTGGATGGCGTTCCGGTTCCTGTGCGCGGTCGGGATCGGCGGCGAATGGGCGATGGCGGCCACGCTGGTCGCGGAGGCCGTGCCCGAGCGGCTCCGGGTCAAACTCGGCGGGGTGCTGCATTCGGCCAACTACGTCGGCCAGCTGCTGACGGCCGTGATCTACCTGGCGTTCGGCCAGCAGCTCGGCTGGCGCGGCCTGTTCCTGCTGGGCATCGTGCCCGCGCTGCTGGTCCTGTTCATCCGACGGAACACGAAGGAACCGGAAAAGTGGGCGGCACAGGCCGAAACGGCCCGGCGGACGTCGTTGCTCGCCCCGCTGCGCAACATCATGAGCCGCGGCTACCGGCGGCGGACCATCGGCAATCTGCTGCTGCTCGGAGCCTGCGTGATCGGCCTGTGGGCCACTGCCACCTACGTGCCGACCGCGGTGACGGCGCTCGCCAAGGAGACCGGCGTGAGCCACGGCCCCCAGCTGGCCAGCCTCGCGGCAGCGATTTCGGCGATCTTCACGGTCATCGGCTGCATCGGCACGCCGTGGCTCGCCGACAAACTCGGCCGCCGGGGCGCCCTGGCGCTGTTCTTCGCGCTGATGGTGGTGGGCATCGTCGGGACTTACGGGATCGCCTACCCGCTGGGGAACCTGCCGCTGCTCTTCGCGTTCCTGCCGATCCTCGGCCTCGGTGGGGCGAACTTCGCGGTGTTCACGGTGTGGCTGCCCGAGCAGTACCCGACGTTGTTCCGGGCCACCGCGTTCGCGTTCACCACCACGATCTCCCGCTGGTTCGCGGCGGTCGGCACGTTCGTGCTCGGCGTCGCGATCCGCGAGCTGGGTTCGCTCGCCGTGCCGCTGGCGTCCACCGCCGCCGTGTTCGTCGTCGGCCTGCTCCTGCTCCCGCTGGTCCCCGAAACCCGCAACAAACCACTGCCCGAGTGAGGACGAAAAACCAGTGAAGGACACCAATCAGCCCCTGCTGACCGCCTTGGCGACCGGCTCCGCGGACGGCCCGTTCGTCCGGGTCGGCGACTCCTCGATGTCGCTCGACGAACTGCGCGGTGCCGCCGCCGCGGTCGCGGACCGGATCGCCGGCGCCAGCCGCGTCGCCGTCAACGCGACCGCGAGCCTGGAGACGATCGTCGCCGTGGTGGGCTGCCTGACCGCGGGTGTACCTGCGGTCCCGGTCCCGCCGGACTCGGGACCGGCTGAGCGAAAGCACGTCCTGGCCGACTCCGGGGTCCAGGTCTGGCTGGGCGACGCGCCGGGCGACGTCGGAGTCCCGGTCGTGCCGATCGATGTCTCGGCGCGGTCCGCGACGAGCTATCCGGAACCAGCCGCGGAAAGCACGGCGTTGATCGTCTACACGTCGGGCACGACCGGAGCGCCGAAGGGCGTCGTGCTCTCGCGTTCGGCCATCGCCGCGTGCTTGGACGCGTTGAGCGAGATGTGGGCCTGGACCGCCGAGGACACCTTGGTGCACGGGCTTCCGCTGTTCCACGTCCACGGCCTGGTGCTGGGTGTCCTTGGAGCGTTGCGCATCGGCTCACCGCTCACGCATACCGTCCGGCCGAAGCCCGCGGCTTACGCGGAAGCGCGGGGCTCGCTGTACTTCGGAGTCCCGACCGTGTGGTCCCGGGTGTGTGCGGAGCCGTCCGCCGCACGGGCGCTGGGATCCGCGCGATTGCTCGTGTCGGGAAGCGCACCGCTGCCCAAACCGGTCTTCGAGAAACTGGCGGGACTCACCGGGGCCGCGCCCGTCGAACGGTACGGGATGAGCGAAACGTTGATCACCCTCAGCACCCGGTACGACGGCGAGCGGCGGCCAGGCTGGGTCGGCCTGCCGCTGCCCACTGTCCAAACGCGACTGTGCGATGACCGGGGACGACCGGTCCCGTGCGACGGGGAGAGCCTCGGGCAGCTTCAGGTGAGCGGCCCGACGCTCTTCGACGGGTATCTGGGTCTGCCGGGCAAGACCGCGGAGTCGTTCACCGAGGACGGCTGGTTCCGCACCGGCGACATCGCCGTCGCCGACGCGGGCGGCTTCCACCGGATCGTGGGCCGGGAGTCGGTCGACCTGATCAAATCGGGCGGCTACCGCATCGGCGCGGGGGAGGTGGAGCAAGCGTTGCTGGCCCACCCCGGCGTGCGGGAAGCGGCGGTGGTCGGTGTTCCCGACGCCGATCTCGGACAGCGGATCATCGCGTACGTGGTCGGAGACGGCCTCGACGGCACCGTGGTGACGGATTTCGTGGCGGGGACCTTGTCCGTCCACAAGCGACCGCGTGAAGTGCGGATCTTGGAATCCTTGCCGCGCAACGCGATGGGGAAGGTGCAGAAGAACCTGCTGTGAGCGTCGAGTGCGGCGGCGAGGTGTTCGCCGCCGCACTCGGGGCTACTGAGCCCCGATCGCCTCCGCCAACGCCAGCACCCGCCGCGCGTTCTCCACGTGCAGGTTCTCGATCATCCGCCCGTCCACCGTCACCACACCGCGTCCCTCGGCCGAAGCCTCCTCGAACGCCGCGATGATCCGCCGCGACCGGTCGATCTCCTCCTCCGACGGCGCGAAGACCCGGTTGCACGGCTCCACCTGCGAAGGATGGATCAACGTCTTCCCGTCGAACCCGTACTGCCGCCCCTGCACGCATTCCGCCTCGAAGCCTTCGGCGTCCTTGACGTCGTTGTAGACCCCGTCCAGGATCACCTTCCCGGTCGCGCGGGCGGCCAGCAGGCACAGCGAAAGCCCGCCCAGCAACGGCCCCCGTCCGGGGACGAACTCCGCGTGCAGTTCCTTGGCCAGGTCGTTCGTGCCCATCACCAGCACGGTCAACCGTTCCGACGCCCCCGCGATCTCCTCCGCGTGCAGCATCGCGACCGGCGTCTCCACCATCGCCCAGATCTTCGTGTGGTCCGGCGCTCCGCCAAGTTCCAGCGCACGCTCGATGTTGTGCACCTCGGCCGCCGAGTTCACCTTCGGCACCACTACCGCTGAGGGACCGGCAGCAGCGGCGGCGCGCAGGTCGGCGTCGTGCCATTCGGTGTCCAGGCCGTTGACCCGGATCGTCACTTCGCGCGAGCCATAAGTACCGACAGCAGCGCAGACCCGCTCCCGCGCGGCTTCCTTCGCATCCGGGGCGACAGCGTCTTCCAGGTCCAGGATCAACGCGTCCGCCGGAAGGGTCTTCGCCTTCTCCAGCGCGCGTTCGTTCGCACCGGGCATATAGAGCACGGACCGCCGCGGGCGCAGTTCGGTCATGACTGGATCTCCTTCGTCGCGGCGTCGTACGCGGCGGCCAGTTCGGGGTCGGTCGCGGCCAGTTCGTCAGCCAGTTCCACGACCACCCGGCACTGCTTGACCGAGGCGTCGTCCTGCATTTTCCCGTCGATCATCACCGCGCCGGTGCCGTCGCCCATCTCGGCGATCACGCGGCGGGCCCAGGCCACATCGGCGGGGGACGGCGAGAAAACCTTCTTCGCGATGTCGATCTGCACCGGGTGCAGGCTCCACGCGCCGACGCAGCCGAGGAGGAACGCGTTGCGGAACTGGTCCTCGCACGCCACCACGTCGCGGATGTCACCGAACGGCCCGTAATACGGCAGGATGCCGTTCATCGCACACGCGTCGACCATCCGCCCGACCGTGTAATGCCACAGGTCCTGCTGATACGTCGACCGGCCCTCGTTGAGATCTTCGCCGACCGGGTCGGTGCGCACCAGATAACCCGGGTGGCCGCCGCCGACGCGGGTCGTCTTCATCCGGCGGCTCGCGGCCAGGTCGGCCGGGCCCAGCGAGATGCCCTGCATGCGCGGCGAAGCACCGGCGATCTCCTCGACGTTCGCCACGCCGCTCGCCGTTTCCAGGATCGCGTGCACCAGCAGCGGTTCAGTCAGCCCGGCCCGCGCTTCCAGCTGCGCCAGCAACCGGTCGACGTAATGGATGTCCTGTGCGCCTTCGACCTTCGGGATCATGATCACGTCGAGCTTGTCGCCGATCTCGGTGACCAGGGTGATCAGGTCGTCCAGCACCCACGGCGAATCGAGGCTGTTCACCCGCGTCCACAGCTGCGTACGGCCGAAATCGGTCGCCTTGGCGATCGACACCAGCCCGGCTCGCGCGGCTTCCTTGCGGTCGGCGCGGACCGCGTCCTCCAGGTTCCCCAGCAGCACGTCGGTCTTCTTCGCGAGGTCCGGGACCTTCGCGGCCATCTTTTCGTTGCCCGGATCGAAAAAGTGGATCATGCGGGACGGCCGCACCGGGATCTGCCTCGGCGGCTGCGGCGCTCCGACGGCGAGCGGGGCGAAGAAGTCCTTCGGCGAGCGCATCCTGGTCCTCCCGGCGGGTACTTGACCGACGAGTAACCCTAAACCGGAGACCCGAACCCCCGCTGCGGCGAAGCTCACCCGCCATCCGGGTGACGCCGGTGACCAGCGGAAGTCCAGCGTGGAACCGAGTCGATTAGGCCGATCGGACTAAGCCGCTGCGCCGCCTGCCCTGCCCCGCGCGAGGCGGCGAGACACCCAGGGGGCGCTCTCCGTACGCACCACTCACCTCCGTCTCACTCGGTTGGCCGCACGGTCGGGCTGAAGTCGAATGACCGCCTACCGACCGGTCACCGACCGCTGAGCGCCGCCGATCGCACGTGGTCACGTAACCCGAAGACCTCGCACCTTTGCCCTGGTACTCAGTTCATGTACCGGTTTTCGCCGGTACGCGGGAACAGGTGCTTGAAGGAGGCGGACTCGTGGCGGCTACCCCACAGAACACCGAGCGCTCGACGGTCGCCGGCGGTGCGAAGCGCAGCCGGACGACAGCGAGCCGGGTGCTGCCGCCGATCGAGCTCCCCGCGAGCGTCGACGAGCTGGCGCGCAAGGCCGCGGCCCTGCTGGGCTGGAACGGCGTAGTGCTGCCCGCGACGACCCTGCTCGGCCGCAAGGTCAGCATCGTCGCGAAGCTCAAGACCGACGTGCACGCGGAGCGGATCGCGATGGGTGTCGGTCCCGTCGCCGATCGCGCCCTCGTCGACACCTGGACCTGGCCAGAGCTGGCCGCGACCGCACCCGCGCCGGCCGCCGAGATCATCGGCGTCCTCGCGGTCGCCCGGCACTGGCGGACCGCGATGGCCTCCGCGGTGCCCTTTTCGCGCTACGGCGAGGCCGCGATGGTGCTCCCATCGCCTGCCGTGCTGACGGATGACTACGTGACGAACTGCCTGCCGCGCGCCCGCGCCTACGGCCTCGCCGTCGTCACCGCCGACCCGTACGCCACCACCGACCTCGACCTCGACACCCACCACGACCGGGTGCTGCTGCAGGAGGACCCGGTTTCGCGCTGGGTCAACGAGATGGCCTACGACCTGCTGCTGCGCGAGGAAGCCGTTCCCGTCGAGGCGGACTGACGCACCGGCGTCGAGCCGCGCGCGGCGATAGAGTCGGGCTCATGCGAGTCGTCATTGCTGGCGGACACGGCCAGATCGCCCTGCACCTGGAAAAGCTGCTCGCGCAGCGGCACGACGCTCCGGTCGGCATCGTGCGCAACCCTGATCACGAAGCGGATCTCACCGCGGTAGGCGCCGAGACCGTCGTGCTCGACCTCGAAAAGTCCGATGTGGACGCCGTCGCCAAGGTGCTCGAAGGCGCGGACGCCGCGGTGTTCTCCGCCGGGGCGGGCCCGGGCAGCGGCGAGGGCCGCAAGGACACCGTCGACCGCGGCGCGGCAGTACTGTTCGCCGACGCCGCGCAGCGGGCTGGCGTCCGCCGGTTCATCCAGGTCGGTTCGATCAACGCGGACAAGGCGGACGACCCCGGCTTCGACCCGGTTTTCGCCGCCTACCTGCGGGCCAAGCGCGCCGCCGAGGAGGACCTCAAAGCCCGCGACCTCGACTGGACGATCCTGCGTCCCGGCCGCCTCACCAACGATTCCGGCACCGGCCGGGTGAAAATCGCGGAGAAGGTCGAGAGCGGGGAGATCCCGCGCGAGGACGTCGCCGCGGTGCTGCTGGCACTGCTCGACACTCCGGCGACGGCCCGGCGCACGCTGGAACTGGTCTCCGGCGACGATTCCATCGCCGACGCGCTGTCCCGGATCTGATGCGCGACATCGCGGTTTTCAGCGGCAGCGCGCATCCCGAACTCGCCGAGGAAATCTGCGCCCACCTGGGCGTTCCGCTGCTTCCGGTGCAGATCGACCGGTTCGCCAACGACTGCCTGCAGGTCCAGCTCCAGGCCAACTGCCGGGAGCGGGACGTCTTCCTGATCCAGCCGCTGGTCAAACCGGTGCAGGAAAACCTGGTCGAGCTGCTGCTGATGCTCGACGCGGCCCGCGGTGCCTCGGCCGCGCGCACCACGGTAGTCATGCCGCACTACTCGTACGCGCGCTCGGACAAAAAGGACGCGCCGCGGATCTCCATCGGGGGCAGGCTGGTCGCGGACTTGATGGTGACCGCGGGCGCGAACCGCGTGCTCACCATGACGCTGCACTCGCCGCAGGTGCACGGGTTCTTCAGCGTGCCGGTCGACCATCTGCACGCGCTGCACGAGCTGGCGCGGTACTTCCGGCAGTACGACCTCTCGGAAACCACCGTCGTGTCGCCGGATTTGGGCAACGCCAAGGAAGCCGCGCATTTCGCCCGGCTGCTCGGCGCGAAGGTGGCGGCTGGCGCGAAACAGCGCTTCGCCGACGATCGCGTCGAGATCACTTCGGTGATCGGCGAGATCGCGGGCCGCGACATTATCGTGCTGGACGACGAGATCGCGCGCGGCAGCACGGTGCTGGAACTGCTGGACCGGCTGCGCGAGATGGGGGCGCGGTCGATCCGGGTGGCGTGCACGCACGGGCTGTTCGCCGACGGTGCGCTCAAGCGGATCGGCGGCCAGGAGGACGTGCTGGAAATCGTCTGCACGAACACCGTGCCGGTGCCCGCCGAGGAACGCACGGAGAAACTGCGGATCCTGTCCATCGCCCCGGCGCTGGCCGAGGCGATGCGGCGAATCCACAATGGAGAGTCGGTCAGTTCGCTGTTCGAACCGAACTGATCAGACGGTCCCGAGGACCCGGTCGAGATAGGTGTTCGTGAACGTCCCGGCCGGGTCGCATTCCTTGCGGATCCGCAGGAAATCGTCGAAACGCGGGTAGCGGGTGCGCAGCACGGACGCGTCGAGGTCGTGCATCTTGCCCCAGTGCGGCCGCCCGCCGACCTGGCCGACGACGGCTTCGAACGTGGCGAAGTACTCGCGGTAAGGCATGCCGAGGAACTGGTGGATCGCGATATACGCGGAATCGCGGCCGTTCGCGGTGGACAGCCAGATGTCGTCCGCCGCGGCCACCCGCACCTCGACCGGGAACGAGACCGGGTCTTTCAGCCGCGGCACCACGCCGCGCAGTTCGGCCAGCACGTCGAGCACCGATTCGCGCGGGACCGCGTACTCCGACTCCACGAACCGCACGCCGCGATGGGTCACGAAAACGCGGTGCGAAAGATCGCTGTACTCCCGAGGCGACGACACCTGCGAAGCGAACGCGCCGAGCGGCCGCACCAGCTTCGGCACCGCACGGCCGAGCCGGCAGAGCCCGCCGAACGCGACGTTCTCGGTGAGTTCGTAGTCCACGAACTGCCGCAGGCGGGACAACGGTTTCCGCTCGGCGTCCAGCGGCAGGCGGTTGTTGCGCTTCACCAACGCCTTGCTGCCGTAGGGAAACCAGTAGAACTCGAAGTGGTCGTTGTTCGCCGCGTTGTCGTCGAAGCCTTCGAGGACCTGCTCCAGCGGCTCCGGCCGTTCCTGCGCGGAGAGCACAAAGGACGGTTCACATTGGAGGGTCACAGTGCTGATGACGCCCAGCGCGCCAAGGCCGACCCGCGCGGCGTGGAACAGCTCCGGACGTTCGTCGGCCGAACAGCGGACCACGGAACCGTCGGCGAGCACCAATTCCAGCGCGACGATCTGGGTCGAGATTCCGCCGAAGCGCGCACCGGTGCCGTGCGTGCCAGTGGAAATCGCGCCAGCGATGGTCTGTGCGTCGATGTCGCCGAGGTTCGTCATGGCGAGCCCGAGCGCGTCGAGTGCGGCGTTGAGGGTGCGCAGAGTGGTGCCGGAACGGACCGTGACCTGCTGCGTTTCGAGGTCGGCGCGTTCGAGGCCGGTCCACGCGGTGAGGTCGAGCGCGTCGGAATCGGCGGCGGCGATCGCGGTGAACGAATGCCCGCTGCCCCACGCGCGAACGCGGTGCCCAGCCTCGGAGACCCCGCGCACGACCTCGGCGAGCTCGGCCGCGCTGCGCGGCCGGTGCACCCGTTGCGGGGTGGCCTTGGCCGTTCCGGCCCAGTTGCTCCACGTCATTGCGGCACCTGTTCTTCGCTGGAAGGTTCCCACGATAGATGCCGAAACCGTAAGTGAATAGTATTCGCGTTTCAAGCTTTGTTGTCGTACCGTAAGTGCGTGACCACCACTGCGCACGGGTACGACCTCGCGACGAAGGACCTGGATCCGCCGCTCGCGATCGTCGACCTGGACGCCTTCGACGCCAACGCCGACGACCTGCTGCGCCGGGCCGCGGGCAAGCCGATCCGGGTGGTCAGCAAGTCCGTGCGCTGCCGTGCGCTGCTGGAGCGAGCGCTCGCGCGAGACGGCTTCGAGGGTTTGATGTGCTACTCGCTCGCCGAGGCCGTTTGGCACGCTGAGCTGGGCACTTCCTCCGACATCGTGGTCGCGTACCCGACCGCCGACCACGACGCGCTCCGCCGGCTGGCCGCGAGCGAACGCGCCCGCGCGGCGATCACGATCATGGTCGATTCGACCGAGCACCTAGACCTCGTCGACGCCGCGCTCGGCCATGGCCACCCGGACATCCGGGTGTGCCTGGAACTCGACGCGTCCTGGCGTCCGCTGCCCGGCGTCCACGTCGGCACCCGGCGCTCGCCGGTGTTCACGCCGGGACAGGCGGTCTCGGTCGCGCGCCGGATCGTGACCCGGCCGGGCTTCCAGCTGGTCGGGATGATGGCGTACGAAGGCCAGATCGCCGGACTCGGCGACGCCGCCGGGAAAGGCCTGCAGAACCGGGTGATCGGCTGGATGCAACGCCGTTCCGCGGCCGAACTCTCCCGTCGCCGGGGTGCGGCGGTGCGTGCCGTGCGCGAGGTCGCCGACCTGGAGTTCGTCAACGGCGGCGGCACCGGAAGCATCGAAACCACCGGCGCGGAGGACGTGGTCACCGAGATCGCCGCCGGTTCCGGTTTCCTCGCGCCGACGCTGTTCGACGGCTATTCGCACTTCCAGCCGCGTCCGGCGGCCCTGTTCGCGCTGCCGGTAGTGCGCCGCCCGGCCAAGAACGTCGCGACGCTGTACTCCGGCGGTTACATCGCCTCCGGCCCGACTGGTCCGTCGCGCGAACCGTCGCCGTACCTGCCGGAAGGCTTGCGGCTGCTGGGTTTCGAGGGTGCCGGAGAGGTGCAGACGCCGGTGACCGGCGAGGCCGCGCGCACCCTCCGGCTGGGCGACCGGGTCTGGCTGCGGCACGCGAAAGCCGGGGAACTGGCCGAACGGTTCCTGGCCTACCACCTCGTCCGCGGCAGCCAGGTGGAGCGGACGGTCCCGACTTACCGCGGCGAGGGGCAGAACTTCGGCTGAGCCCGGCCCACCGAACGCCCCAATGCCACATTGGGTGCATGTCACGCACCCAATGTGGCATTCGGTGCGTCAGATGCACCCAATGCCACATTGGGGTTTTCTCAGTAGGCGGGTGCGGTGCCCGGCCAGCCACGACTCCAACGTCCGTGAGGGCCTCCTTGAGGGAATCTGATTCCCTCAAGGAGGCCCTCACGGACCTCTCAGCCACGCCACCCGCCACAAACCCGGACGATGCTGCGTGCCCCCGCCGGAGAGCTGCGCACGACGACTACTGAGAAAACCTCACTGGGGCGCGCCCGGTAGCGTGGCGTCGACCGGCTCAGTCCCCGAATTTGCTTGCCAGATAACCCTTCACCACGTGCTTGGCCTCGGCGACGATCCGCTCGTCCCCGTTCGGGTCGCGGCGGAAGGCGAGCTTCAGCAGCGCGTCCGCCGTCTCGTTGGCGATCGCGATGGCGAAGCGGAGTTCGTCGGCGGGCCGGTCGACGTGCCCGCGCAGGATTTCGACCAGCGAATCCGCGATGACCGAGTTGTTGTCGCGGTCCTCGGCCAGCAGCCGGACGTCGATGACGTCTCCGAAGTGGACCTTCGAGAACCCCGGGACCTCGCGGTGCATCTGCAGGTAGATGTCCAGCACCGAGTCGACGATGTTCCACCAGTGCTCGGGGCTGAGCTGCTGCAGCCGCTCGTTCACCGCGGCGACGAACCGTTCCAGGTTCCGCTGCGTCAGCGCCTGCACGACCGCGCGTTTGTCCGGGAAGAACTGGTACAGCGACCCGACCGCGACGCCCGCCCGTTTGGCGATCAGCGTGGTGGTGAGCGCGTCGTAGCCCAGCTCGTCGATGAGCACGGCGCTCGCGTCGAGCATCTGTTCCACCCGCCGGGCGCTGCGTTGCTGAACCGGCTTTCGCCGCAGCGGCGTGGGTTCAGCCTGAGTCTCGGCCACGTCGTTCCTCGGAGTCTCTCGCGATTCACTCATCTGATCTGGGACTTTAGCGTCCCCGGGGGCTTCCCCCGAGAAGAGTGACGGCCTAGCATATGAGAACTTTTCACGTTCACCCGTGAGGGTGGCCGAAAGCTTGGGGTGCTCAGCGTGGACCATCCGACCTTCCCTCCCGGCTTCCTGTGGGGTGTCTCGACCTCGGCGTTCCAGATCGAGGGGGCGACAGCCGAAGGCGGTCGCGGACCGTCCATCTGGGACACGTTCACCGCCGCCGAAGGCAAGATCGCCCGGGGCGAGGACGCCAAGGTAGCGGCCGACCACTACCACCGCTACTCCGAGGACATCGCCCTGATGGCGGAACTCGGCGTCGGCGCCTACCGGATGTCGATCGCGTGGCCGCGGATCCAGCCGGACGGCACCGGCAAGCCCAATGCGGAGGGACTCGCCTTCTACGACAAGCTGATCGACGAGGTCTGCGCGGCCGGAATCGCCCCGGCGATCACGCTGTACCACTGGGACACGCCGCAGGCGATCGAGGACAAGGGCGGCTGGCGTTCGCGCGACACCGCTTTCCGCTTCGCCGAATACGCCACGATCGTGGGGGAGCATTTCGCCGATCGGGCGAAACTCTGGATTCCGCTCAACGAGCCGATGGTCATGTCGATCTACGGTTACGGCATCGGCGAGTACGCACCCGGCCAGTTCCTGCTGCTCGACGCGCTCCCGACCGCGCATCACCAGAATCTCGCGCACGGCCTGGCCGTGCAGGCGCTGCGCGCGGCGGGCGCGACCGGCATCGGCACCGCGAACAACCACTCGCCGATCTGGCCCGGCCACGACACCCCCGCCGACCGCGCGGCCGCGGAATGGCTCGACGCGCTGATCAACCGCACCTTCGCCGACCCGATGCTGCTCGGCAGCTACCCCGAGCAGGTCCATCCGCACCTGCCGGAGAACTTCGCCGACGACCTGGCCACCATCGCGCAGCCGCTCGACTTCTACGGCGTCAACTACTACGAACCCCAAGGCGTCACGGCTCCCGGCGAGGGCAACCCGCTGCCGTTCGAACTGCGCCCGATCGAGGGTTATCCGATGACCACCAACGATTCGCCGATCGTCCCGCAGGCGTTGCGCGAACTGCTGGTGTCCTTCCACGAGCGCTACCGCGAGCACCTGCCGCCGATCCAGATCACCGAGAACGGCTGCAGTTTCGCCGACGAACCGGCCGCGGACGGCACTGTGCCCGACCCCGAGCGCATCGATTTCCTCGCCAGCCACCTGCGAGCGCTGCGCGAAGCGATGGATGCGGGCGTGGATGTACGCGGATACTTCGTCTGGTCGCTGCTGGACAACTTCGAATGGTCCAAGGGCTACGCGCCGCGGTTCGGGCTCGTGCACGTGGATTACGAGACGCAACGCCGTACGCCCAAGGAATCCTTCTCCTGGTACCGGAAGCTGGTTCGCCATGAGTGACACCGCCGCCGCTGCCGTCCCGGACGTCTTCGCCGAGCCGGTCAAGCGCGTCCGCGCCGGGTGGATGACGCTGCTGTTCCTCGCGAATATCGCGCTGTGGCTGGGGATTTACGCCCCGATTCAGGTTCTGTTGCCGCAGCAGGCCGAACTGCTCGACGCCGCGCACAAGGAAGCCGTGTTCGGCATCGTGACCGGCATCGGCGCGGCTGTCGCGCTCGTCGCGAACCCGGCGATCGGCCTGCTCTCGGACCGCACCTGCTCGCGCTTCGGCAGGCGGCATCCGTGGACGATCGCGGGCGGCGCGATCGGCGCGGCCGGGCTGCTGGTGCTGGCCGAGGCCCCGAACGTCGTCGTGATGACGATCGGCTGGTGCCTCGTGCAGGCCGGGCTCAACGGCATGCTCGCGACGCTGATGTCCGGCATCGCCGACCGGGTTCCGGTCGGGCAGCGCGCGCAGGTGGGCGGGCTGGTCGGCATCGCGCAGATGCTCGGCACCGTGCTCGGCGCGGTGGTCGTCGTGGTGATGCTCGACCTCGCCGGACTGCCGCTCGGTTACGCGGTCTGCGCCGCGATCGTCCTCGCCGGCGCGGCGGCGTTCGTGCTGCGCACGCCGGACGCGCGGCTTCCGGTGGAGTTCCGGCCGAGCGGCCGGTTCCGCGAAATCCTCGCCGACCTGTGGGTCTCGCCGCGGCGGCATCCGGACTTCGCGTGGGCGTGGGGCTGCCACTTCATGATCAACCTCGGCAACGCGTTCGGCACGCTCTACCTGCTGTTCTTCCTCAAGGACGCGGTGCATTACCCGGATCCGGACAGCGGGCTGCTGATCATGATGGGCCTGTACGGCGTGGCTTTGGTGATCGGCGCGGTGCTGGCCGGGCATTTCTCGGACAAGTCCGGCAAGCGCAAGCCGTACGTCCTCGGCTCGGCGGCGATCATGGCGTTGGCTGCGCTGCTGCTGGTGATCTGGCAGTCGTGGCCGGTGGCGCTGGTGGCGTCGCCGTTGCTGGGGATCGGGTTCGGGACGTACATGGCGGTGGCGCTGGCGATGCTGACCCAGGTGCTGCCCGCGGCGCAGAACCGGGCCAAGGACCTCGGCGTGGTCAACATCGCGAACTCCCTGCCGCAGGTGGTCGCGCCGCTGCTCACGACGCTGATCCTGCAGTGGCTGGGCGGCTATCCGGGGCTGTTCGCGGCGTCCGCGGCGGCGACGTTGCTGGCCGGGATTCTGGTGACCCGGGTGCGGTCGGTGGGTTAGGGCTTGCGTTTGAGCGCGCTCACAGGCTTAGCGTCTTCGGCATGGAGAAGGAAGACGCGCTGATCGAGGCGCTACGGCTTGCGGTCGACCCGCCGGGCGGGGTGTCGGTCGAGGCGCTGCGGGAATTGGCCCGCGACGACGACGCGACCGAGTGGGACATCGCCACCACGGCGGAACACCTCGGGCTGAACCCGCACACGCTGCGGTACTACGAGCGGATCGGGCTGGTCCAGGTCGCCCGCGACAGTGCCGGGCATCGGGTCTACGACGCGGCGTCGGTGCGCCGTCTCGTGTTCCTGACCCGGATGCGCACGTCGGGCATGCCGATCAGCGACCTGCGCCGTTACGTCGAGCTGATCGAGTCCGGCGCGGACACCGTGCCCGAGCGGGTCGAAATGCTCCTGGAGCATCGCGACACCCTGCGCGCACAGATCGCCCAGCTGCAGCTTTCCCTCGCCGCCACCGAATACAAGATCGCCACTTACCAGGAAGGCCCCCGGCCGTGAACCAGTACGACATCGACAGCCCGGAAAACCTCGCCCGCCGCAAGCACGGGCTCGAGGTGCTGTCCCGCATCGACGGTCACCAGGGCGAAGCCGTCATCGATTCCCTCGCCGACATCAATCCCGCGCTCGGGCACCACGTGGCCGCGTTCGCCTTCGGCGACATGTACGACCGGCCCGGCCTCGACCCGCGCAGCCGCCAGCTGGTCACCCTCGGCGTGCTGACCGCGCTCGGCGGCTGCGAACCGCAGCTGAAGGTGCACATCGGCGCGGCGCTGAACGTCGGGCTCAGCCGCGAGGAAGTCACTGAGGCGCTGATGCACTCGGCAGTGTACGCGGGATTCCCGCGAGCGCTGAACGCCACCTTCGCCGCACGCGAGGTGTTCGCCGCCCGCGACGCGGAGGAAACCGCCTGACGTCCGCGGAGCCCGGCGCGGTCAGACCGCACCGGGCTTCCGTGGTCACCAGCCCCGGTTCTTCCTCGCGTCTTCCGCCATCTTTTCGGACTTGGCTTTCGCCTCCGCGGCGGCGTCCTTGATGTCCTGTTTGCTGGGCTCGCCGACCTCGTCCAGATACTTCTTCTTCTCGGGGTCGCTCCACTCCTTCGGGTCGTACTTCCCGTTTTCGAGGTCGTCCCAGTCCTTCTTGGTCGGCCCGACGCCCTGCTCGTTCCGGTTGCCCCATTCGGTGCGCATATCGTTGCCGTCGAGAGGCTTGTCCGGGCGCTTCCAGTCCTTGTGCGGGTCAGTGTTGATGTCGACCGGCTTGCCCTGGTCGTCGAACCGGTGCGGGTGGCCGTCCGGGGCCTTGTTGTACTCGTCGATCGTCGGATGCCGCCCGGACGGCGAGGGCAGATTGTGGAAGCGGTCGATGATGCCGTCCACGTCTTTCTGCGTGTAGTTCTTCGGGTTTTCCTTGAGATCGGTGAATTCGAGGAAGGACTTGTGCCACTGCTCGAATTCTTTCTTGTTTCCGCCGGGCCAGTCGAAGTCCGCGCTGTCGCCGATGTCCCGGGTGGCCCGGTTCATCTCCTTGGGATCGGTGATGCGGTCCGCCTGCTGGCCGATCGGACGCCAGTTCTTGTCGAGATCCGGGTGGTCCTTGTGCTTGTAGCCGCCGCTCTTGTCCAAGGAGTCGCTCGGCCACTTCGGGTTCTCGGTCTTGATGTTGTCGTTCTTGCCGACCTTGAGCTTGCCCGCGATCCCGTCCTCGATGTTGCCGATCCGGGTCGAGACGCCGCCGATCCCGGCGTTGGTGTGCTGCGGGCCGAGCGGCAGGTTCTTGGGCTGGTTGTGCAGCTTCGGCAGCTCTTCCTCGCCGTACTTCTTGGTCAGCGCGCTTTGTTTCTCGACCGGCTGCTCGTGCACCCAGTTCTTCAGGCCGTCGCGCATTTTCTGGAACGAGATGATGTGCCGTTGCGCCACATCGGAACCGGCCTTGTGGAACGGATCGTTTTTGTCACCGGTCTGGTTCTTGCGCGCGTTCTTGGCGTCTGAGTTCCACGCCATCCGGTCCCAGACGTCGTCCTTCTTTTTCTTCGCGTCCGACTTGCCGTCGGAGCCGCTGGAGCCGTCGTCGTCCTTGTCGCGCTTGCGCTTGTTGTCGGCCTTGCCCTTGCCCTTGCCGGTCGAGGAGGAACTGGTGCTCCCGCCGCCGTTGTCGGCGTTGTGCTTGGCCGTGGAGTCCGCGGGCGGCGGGTCGGTGTCCTTGCCTTTGCCCTTGTCGCCGCATTTGAGACCGAGCACGTCGGTGGCGGCGAACGGGTCGGGAACGTAGTTGCTCGGGTTCGGCCCGCCTTCCAGCCCGAGCGGGTCCTGGCTGATGTAGCGCGCGACGGCCGGGTCGTAATAGCGGAACACGTTGTAGTGCAAGCCGGATTCGGCGTCGGCGTACTGGCCGGGGAACTGCAGCGGGATTCCGCCGGGCTGGACCCGGCCCCACAGCGAACGGCGCGCACTCCAGGCGAGTCCGCCGTGCTCGTCGATCAGTTCGGTCGGCGTGCCGATGGCGTCGGTGACCACCGACGCGAACCGGTCGCCGCCGGGGCCGCGTTCGAGTTGGGTGACCGGCTCGTCGCTGCCCGGCCTGCGTTCCCAGGTGGTCGTCCGGCGCACTCCGGCCGGGTCGGTGTGCTCCTGTTCGATGAGCACGAAACCGTCCCACACGAACCGGGTCGATTCCGCGACGGAGCCGTCGGCCAGCAGCCGCTCCTTGGCGATCCGGCGGCCGAGCGGGTCGTACCGGTAGCGCCATTGCGCACCGTCCGGCGTGCGCAGACCGGTCAGCAGATCGCCGGTCCAGGAGTACTCCCACACCCGCACGCCGCCCGGATGCACCTCGCGGTGCCGGATCCGGCGGCCGAGGGCGTCGTAGTCCGACGACAGCCCGGAACTGCCCGACCAGGCGGTCAGTTCGCCGGCCGGGTTGTAGCGCAGCTCTTCCGTGCCCGCCGGGGAGGCCACCGCGACCACACGCCCGGCCGGGTCCCGCGTGTAGACGGTCTTCCCGGACAGGCTGTCCTGCACCGCGGCGAGACTGCCGTCCGCGTAGTACTCGAGGCCGCGCCGCTGCACCGGAGTTGTTCCACGGGAAACCTGTTGCGCGGTGACCAGTCCGCGAGGGCCGAAGGCCTGCTGAAGGGTGCTGATGCCGTCGGTGTCGCGGGCGAGCACGCGGCCGTCGTCGTCCAGCCGATAGCGCACGGTGTGTCCCGCGGTGGTCAGCGAGACCGGCCGGTCCTCCTCGTCGAAGGCCCACACGCTCTCCGCGCCGGACGGGGTGCGGCGGCGGATGGTCTGTGCCTGCTCGTCGTAGGCGAAGTGCACCTCGACGCCGTCGATCGCCTCGCGGACGACCCGGCCGTACAGGTCGCGGTCGAACTCCACCACCGAGTCCGCGGACTCCACCCGAACGACGTTGCCGACCGGATCGTAGGCGTAGCGGACGGTGCGGTGCGGGGTGCGGACCTCGACCCGGTTGCCGAGCAGGTCGTACTCGTTCTCGGTCACCGAACCGTCCGGCTCGGTGACCCGGATGGTCTGTCCGGCCGCGTCGTAGGCGTAGGTCCGGGTCCGGCCGTCGAAATCGGTTTGCGCGACCAGCCTGCCGAGCGGGTCGTAGGTGTAGGTCCAGGTGCGGTTCAGCGGATCGGTCACCGACGTCAGCCGAAGCTCGGTGTCGTAGGTGTAGCTGGTGCGCGCGCCGGAGGGGTCGATGACCGCGGTGACCACGTCGAACGGGCCGTATTCGCGCCGGGTCGCCCGGCCGAGTTCGTCGACGTGCTCGATCTCGTTGCCCTCGCGGTCGTACCGCCACATCGCGCGCTCGCGGCGCACCCCGACGCGCGAGGCGGGTTTGCCGTCGACCGTCCAGCCCAGTTGCACGCTTCCGCCGCCGACCTCGGGCGCCGTGCGCGGCCTGCCGAATTGGTCCAGCTCCTCGTCGGAGACCTCGGCTTCGCCCGGAAAGCCGATCGGCTCCGGCCCCGCGGGCCGGTCGTACCGGCGCTGCCAGGTCCGTCCGTTGCCGTGCACCGTGATCGAGGCCAGCTCGGTGCCGTCGTGCTCCAGCTCGGCGAGGCTGCCGTCGGGACGCGCGATGGTGAGCGGCGTGCCGTCGTCGGCGTAGGTGTACTCGGTGACCCGGCCGAGCGGGTCGACCCGGCGGAGCAGATTGCCGTAGCGGTCCCATTCGGACAGCGTCACGTTGCCCAGCGGATCGGTCTCCCGGACCGGGCGGCCCTCCAGGTTGTACTCGTATTCCGAGACGTGGCCGAGTGAATCGGTGAACCGGGTGATGCGGGCCGCGGGGTTGAATTCGAAAGCGCCGCTGTAGAAGCCTTGGTCGCCCTCGGTGCGCACGCAGCGGCCTTCGGCGTCGTAGACGTAGCGGTAGGAAACCCCGTTGCGGTCTTCCCAGCTCGTGACCCTGCCGTCGGGGTCGTAGGTGTAGCGCATCGCCGTTCCCGAGGAGTTGACGACCTCGGAAAGATGGCCTTGGTAGTTGTAGCGATAGCTGCGCACGACGACGTCCGGAGCCGGGCCGGCGCCGATCATCCGCAGTTCGGTGACGCGGTGCCCGTCGGTGCGGAAGCCGACCCGGATGCCGCTGGAATGCGTGAGCAGCTCCGGCGCGCCGGAGTCCGCATAGGACAGTTCGGTCCGCGCGCCGTCGGCGTCCTCGATCGAACGCAGCCGCAAAGTCTTGCCCTCGCCGGAAAACCGCATGGTCCGGTCCGGGCGCACCTGCTCGATGGTGCAGCTGCCGTCGGCGTTCCGGGTCAGCGGCCAGCGCGCACCCTCGATCGGCAGCACCGGCTCGTCCCCAGCGGGCTTCGGGTAGTAGAGGATGACGCCCTCCGGCCCGTAAAACCGGAGGTATTCGTCGCCGGACTCCAGCCGTTGGTCCACAGTGGACGCCCAGGTCGGGCCGAACCAGCGCCCGGAACGGTAGGACGAGCGATGCGTCCGCCGCACCAGCACTTCCGGCAGTTCGAGGTCGTAGTCCTCGACCAGCACCTCGCCGCTGGAGATGACGACCGGGTCGGTCAGGCAGGGCGGATCGCCGTCGCCCTCGTTCTTCGCGTTGGACGCCTCGGTCTTGTCCTTTTCCGGAGTGGACCGCTCGTTCCCGCCGCGGTCGTTTTTGCCCGCTCCGCCACCGGATTCGCCGTTGCTCGGCGTCTCGTCCTTCGCGGGTTCGCGCGGGGGCGGCTCGTGGTTCGCGCCGCCTTTGTTTTCCGGCGGCCCGTCGTGGGCACCGGAGGTGTTGGTGGATTCGTCCTTGACCGGCGGCGGTTTCTCGCCGCCACCGCCGCCGCCCTTTTCGTTCGGGGTGTCCTTCGCGCCGGAGGGTTTGGTGGAACCGCCGCCCGTCTTGATGTCCTTCGGCGAGTGCCCGGCGTCCTTGCCGCCCGACTTGATGCTCTTCATCGACTTGGCGACGTCGTCGAACAGGCCGCGCGCCTTGGTGAGCAGTTTGCCGAGTTCCTTGAGCGCCTTGGTCAGGTTCTTGACCAGTTCGGCGATCTGCTTGGCGGTCTTGGCCACCAGGTTGACCACCTGCGGCACCACCCAGGCCATGCCGATGCCGAGGGTGAACAGCACCTGCAGCGCCCACGAGATCAGGTGCGCCACGACCTGGGCGATGATGTCGCGCACGAGCATCCGCACCGCGCCGACGACCTCTCCCGCAGTCTTCACCCCGCTGCCCGCGCCCTCGCACGCCTGCGCGGCGCCCTCGAGGGTTTTGGCGACCTCCTCGGCCTGTTTGCGGTAGGCGTCGGCGCTGCCGCCCTCCCAGGACTCGATGTCCTTTTTGACCTGTGCGGCGAGATCCTGCGCGACGGAGCCGACCTCTTTGGAGATGTTCTTCCAGGTCTCGGAGTAGGCGTGGACCTGGTCCGGGTCCCCGGCCAGTTTGTCCAGCGCCTCCTTGAGCGGGCCGACGTGCTCGATCAGCCAGCCGACGCCCGCGGCGAGGATCGCGCCGAACGGGTCCATCACCGCGGCGAGGGCTTCCATGCCGACCCCGACCGCGCCCATCACGGTCGCCGCCCAGTCGCCGGACTCGATGCCCTCCTTCAGGCCCTTTCCGGCCTCGAGGATCGAGATGCCGGAGATCGCCGAGGTCGAGTCCTTCTTTTCAGCCACCAATGGATTCGACATACCCGGCCCTTCTCCGCGCTCAACTCACTCACCTGGGCGCGCAGCCGAATTCGAACGCACGGCCCCCCTTGGCAGGTTACCGACAGGTTCGCGGCGGTTGCGGTGGTGCTGCGCGGAATTACCTCGCCAGTGCACCCGTGTGCGTCGCGTAAGCGGTGATCAGCGGCACAAACACCGAAACCCGCCGAAAGAATCGGCGGGTTTCGGGAAGTGGAACCGCGGGCCGGTGCCGGTCGGGGGAGGGGAGTGCAACGGCACCGGCCCGCGGAGTTCTGGGTCGCGACTGGCGGCTTGCCAACCAGCGCGATGATCTTCAACCTAGCGTCCGATTACTGCGTCCGCTAGGTGTTCTACCGGATATTTTTCGATTAATCGCGTTGGGGGCTAGGGGGTGGCCGAGGGCGGTCCGTCTCGCTCGGGGGGACGGACGGACCAGCCCTCGGCCGGGCGAGGATGCCGGACGACCTGGCCGGTTGGGGCTTCCGGCCGGTCGCGCGCTCGCCAGTCGGGCCCGGGTGGGGTGCTCCGCCCGGAGGCACCCCACCCGAGGAGTCAGGCGCTGACCGGGCGCGGCTTCACCAGTGCGTGCCTGCCGGTGGTCTCCGCGGGCGATTCGGCTCGCCGGTTCTGGCCGGGGACGGCGGGCACCGCGGCGCGGCGGCGGGCCGGGCGGTGTCCGGCCGCGGACAGCGCCTGCGGGGCGAGACCGCCGGCGACCAGGTGTTCGTGCGCCACCTGCCACACCGAACACGGGGCCTTGCAGCGGTGCCAGCGCGTCGAGCAGGTGGGGCAATCGCCGCGCTCGTCGGGCTCGTGCGCCTGCAGCATCGCGCGCCAGCCTTCGGCGAGGCGGGGCAATTCCGAGCGGGCGACCGAGACCAGCGACGGGGCGTCGGCGCGTTCCGCCAGGTCGGACAGCATGTCGAGGCGCTCCCATACGGCGTTGCGGAGAACCTGGCCGAGAACCTGATCCATGGAGAAACTCACCGTCACCTTTCCGCCATAGTGGCGGCTTCGTTGAGCGCGGCCCGGAGCTGGCCGAGCTGACCGGACGTGAGGCGGGCGGTCTCCCCGGGAGGGGAAACCACGACGACCTCGTCGTCCTCGACGAACACCGTGACAGCGCGCTCGCGGCTGATGAGATCTCCGCACTGCACGCGCCACACGACCTGGCCGCCCTCGAAATGCCGCACGCCCGCGGTGCGCGGGTCGGCGGACACCGAAGCGGCGACGGCGGAAGCGACAGTAGGCGGCACCGGACGCGCCGTGGCGATTCCCGGTGCGGCGGGCCGGACGGACCGCACCGCGGTCCCGGCTTGTCCTCCACCGAGCGAATCCACGAACTCCACTGTCCCTCCACGCTTTCTCGTCCCGGCCGGTGCACCTTGCGGGATGCATCCGGGCCGGCAGATCTGTGTCGTCGGGTCCATCGCTCTCCGTGATCGCCGCGGGTGTCCGGGCGGTGACGGAGATCTGGCAACTACAGTGAAGTGAAACCGGGTGCGAGAGAAGGTCGAAACCGCGTCATAGCGGTGACCGGACCGCGTTCCACGGTAAGCGGTCAGCGGAGTTCGGCCCTGCCGATCAACCCGTGCGTCCGCGCGTTTCACAAGGTTCTCGCGTGTGCTTAGGGTGCTGATCAGACGCCCAGGAGACGGTGAGGGGGCGCAATGGCAATGGATGCCAGTGCTGGCAGTGGTTCCGGAGTCTCTAACGCAGACACCCGGTCAGGCAATCCGGTTCCGGCCGATGCCTGGGAACAGCCCGAAATGCGGGAGGCGCTCGCCGCCCGCGAAGTCAGTGCCGTGTACCGGCTGTTGCGCAAACACGGAGTATCGCAGCGCCAGATCGCCGCGATGACCGGCCAGTCGCAGTCCGAGGTGTCGGAGATCCTCAAGGGTCGCCAGGTCATGGCCTACGACGTGCTCACGAGAATCGCCGACGGCCTGGGTGTCCCCCGTGGATACATGGGTCTCGCCTATGACGAGACCACGGCGATACGGGTCGTCGGCGCGTCCGACGGCCGGCAGGCTGAGGAGGACGAGTCCGTGAAGCGACGGAGGTTCCTCGCGCACGCCGCCCAGGTCACGATGGGTGCGGCGGTGTTCGGTCCGGAATCCGGCACGTGGTCGGAGGCGCCCGCGCGCACTCCCGCCCCCGGGCGCATCGGGACGACCGACGTGCGCCAGGTGGAGGCGGCGACCAGGGCGTTGCGCGCGCTCGATTACCAGTACGGCGGCGGTTTCTGCCGCGACGCGGTCGTGGCCCAGCTGTCCTGGGGCCAGCAGATGCTCGACTCCAGCGCGGTCGAGCAGGTGAAGAACCGGCTGTACACCGCGATCGCCGACCTGCACAGCCTCGCGGGCTGGACGTCGTTCGACACCGGTCTGATGGATTCCGCCCGCGGCCATTTCGCGCAGGCGCTCGACCTGGCCAAACAGGGCGGCGACCACCATCTGGTGGCGAACGTGCTGTACCGGATGGGCCGCGTTTACCTGCACCAGGACGCTGCGAACGACGCGCTCAAACTGTTCCAGCTCGGCCAGATCGCCGCGCAGGAATCCGGTTCCGAGCTGGCGGTCGCCGTGCTCTGCGCCAACGAGGCGTGGGCCTACGCGATGATGGGCAACGAGGAGCAGTCGGTGAAGCTGCTCGGCCGGTGCAAGGACGAATTCGCGCGCGCCGACTTGGCCTCGGCCGAATCGTGGGTCAAATTCTTCAACGAGACCGACGTCTACGCGATGACCGGCACCGTGCACACCGTGCTGGCGATGAAGAACCCCGAGCACACGAAGTACGCGATCCCGGCGCTGAGCCGGGCGGTCGACTCCTACACCGACGACATGGCGCGCAGCAAGGCGTTCATGCTCAGCGCGCTCGCCACGAATCACCTGCTCGAGGGCGATATCGACCATGGCGTGAAGATCGGCGGCAAGGCCATCGATTGCGCGGAGAGCATCAAATCCGCCCGAGTCAAGGACCGGATGCGGCCGCTGCAGGCGGAGGCCGAACGGCGGCGCAACAACCCCGACGCCCGCGACCTCGCCGACCGGCTCAAGATCTTCTACGCGGCCTGAGCCCGACCGGATCCGCCTTGCCCGAAGGCAGGTTCACCCCTGCGAAACTGCGCCGGGTGCTGGCCCTCACGTGCGCCCGGCTCGGCCTCGACCCGGCGGGCGCGCGGCTGCTGCGGTTCACCAACAACGCGGTCTTCGCGCTGAACGGCGCACCGGTCGTCGTCCGGATCGTCGGCTCCACCAGACTGCGCCACCGCGTCGGCACGGTCGTGCGCGTCGCCGAGCATTTCGCCCGGCACGACGTGCCCGCGGTCCGGCTGCTGGCCGGGGTCGAGCAACCGCTTGACGTGCAAGGACATCTGGTCACCGTCTGGGATCTGGTCCCGTTCGCCGGCCCGCCGCCGACCCCGGCCGACCTGGCCGGACTGCTGCGTCAGGTGCACGCGCTGCCGCCGCCGGACGGTCTGCCCGAATGGGAGCCGCTGCGCTCGATCGAGGCCCGGGTCGCCGACGCCGAGGAACTCGCCGCGGCCGACCGGCGGTTCCTGCTGGAGCGCTGCGCCGAGGTGCGGGACCGGCTTGACACCCTGGAATTCCCGCTGGCCAGGGGATTCGTGCACGGCGACGCGCATCCGGGAAACGTGCTGCCCGGCCCGGACGGTCCGGTGCTGTGCGATTTCGATTCCTCCTGCGTCGGCCCGCCGGAATGGGATCTGACGCCGCTCGCCGTCGGCCGCGAACGGTTCGGGGACCCGCCTGGCCGGTATGCGGAGTTCGCCGCGGCGTATGGGTTCGACGTGACGTCCTGGCCAGGGTTTTCGGTGCTCCGGGCGGTGCGGGAGCTGAAGCTGACGACGAGCGTGCTGCCGATCCTGCGCAGTCATCCGCCGGTACGGGCCGAATTGCGCCGCCGGCTAGCGGATCTGCGTGCTGGCCGGACGGCCACCGCGTGGACGAGATACCGTTGAGCGGGATTCTGCACGTGCATTCGCCGACTGCAGATGACCGTTCGCCGCTTTCCCGTCGATGGCTGACGAGGTATCGCTGCGCAGCGATAATTCGGTCCGGGTGGTCGCCCCACTTAGCGTACTGCTAGTCCCATTGTGCAAGTTGCGGCTACCCGCCGTCACTTCGACCGGTCAGGACACCGCGACCGGGGCTCGGGTCAGCACCACCGCGAACCCGAAAGCGAGACCCATCACGGTCAGTTCCAGCGTGGCCCACGACGCGAGCGCCGTCCGCTGATGTCGCACGATGCGCGGCATCAGCCGCCACCGCAAGTTGGCGGCCAGCACCGCGATCGCGCCGGTGCACAGCGCCTTCAGCACCATGAGCTGGCCGTACGGCGTGGTGAAGACGCCTGCCCAGAAGCCGATCGTCGGGTTGGCCAGGATTTCCACGACGCCGTTGAACAGACCGGTCACCGCCGACAGCGCCAGGCACAGCGTCGCCAGTTTCGAAAACCTCGGCAGCGCGTGCGCGAGCAGCGTCCGGTTGGCGGCGAGGAGCACGATCATCGCGCCGAGGCCGCCGCACCAGGCGACCGCGCTCATGACGTGCAGTTCCATCGAGATCATCGTGTAGTCGTGGTAGGCCCAGTTCGACGCGTGGCCGGTGACCGGCAACGGCAGCAGCGCGAACATGCCGAGGCCCACTCGCACCTCGGCGGGCACCTTCTCGCCCTTGCGCAGCGCCACGAATCCGAGCGCGGCGTGCAGCAGCGCGAGCACCGCCACGATCACCAGCGCCTTGCCCGCGCCGACGTCGGCGATGTAGCTGCCGATATCGCCCGCGGTCAGCATCCGGTTGCCCGGTTTGTACTCCGCGGTCTGCAGGATCAGCGCGACCACCGCGGTCGCCGCCCAGATCAGCGCGGCGGCGACGGCGGCGGGACGGGCCCGGCGCATGACCGGTTCGGTGAGCTTCGGCCGGTCGTACCCGACCAGCACGGACAACAGGGCCAGCCCGATCGTCGCGACCGCCGCCAGATCCAGCAGCACTCGCACGATCGGGATGGCCGCCGAGACCACCTCGCTGGGTTCCACCACGCCCGGAACGGGCGAGGACGCGGTGAGCGCGATGCCGATCAGCGCGCCCAGCAGTCCCGCCACGACCACGCAGGCGAGCGTGGCCCAGCGGACGGCGGAGGTGGTCTCGGCTCGCGTCATTGGTCCGCCTTGTCCGATCCGGGGTCGCGGCCGGTGCGCAGCGCGACGGTGAGGCCGATCGCGAGCAGGACGACGGCGCCGGCGATCCACACCCAGATCGGCACGCCGCTCGACGACGAGGCCTCCGCCGGGGACGACTGGGCGGGAGCCCCGGCCGCCTTGGCCGCGTCGCCCGTGGCCGGGGTGCCGGTGCCCGCGGTGGTGAGGGTGAACGGGATCTCCCCGGACACCGGGTGCCCGTCGGCGGAGAGCACGCGATAGCCGACGGTGTACTTGCCCGCCGGGCCGAGCGGCCGCAGCGGCGCGCTGAGCACGTTGTTCTCCACCGTCACTGGACCCTCGGCCCACTGGGTGTTGTCCGGTCCGGTCACCGCGATCTGGTTGACGTCGGCGTTCTGCACGTACTGGTCGAACGTCAGGGTGATCTTCTCCGGGCCCTTGGCGACGGACGCGCCGTTGGCCGGATCGGAGTTGATCAGCACGTTGTGCGCCAGCGCCGGGGTGGCCGTGCCGAGCAGGGCCACCCCGGAAATCGCCAGCGCGAGAAGCGCTTTCCGCATTACTTGCTTCCTTCGGTCTTTCCGGTGGCGGGGCGACGGGAACGCAGCACCGCGCCCGCGCCGACGCCGAGCCCGAGCGCGCCGACCACGAGGCCGGCCCCGCCGAGCCAGCGCGCCGTGTTGTCCGACGCCGCCGCGGCTTCCGCGTTCTTGTCTTCGGCGGCCGTGGTCTGGGCGTGGCCGCCGCCGTGCTCCGAGGATTCGGCGGCGAGCTTGATCGCCGGCGCAGGGTGCTCCGGCTCCTCGCCGCTGGGCGGGGTGGGCTGGTTCCAGTCCACCACTTTGCCGCCCTCGTACGTCTGGACGGCCGGGAACTCAAGCTGGTCCACATTGGACGGCAGCGGGCCGCCGCTGATCTGGAACTCCTGGAATTCGGTGGCTCCGATCTTCGTGCCCGGCTGCGCGGTCCAGACGATCTTCGTGACCGCCTCGGTGATCTTCGTGCCGGACGCGGTGGTCACCGGCTGCGGCAGCTTCGACTTGGTGACCTCGGCGGTCCAGCCGGGGATCGGCTTGGTGCGGATGTTGCCGATGCCGTAGTCCGGTTTGACGTCGATCTCGACCTTGACGGTGCCGAGCTTCGCGTCCTCGTTCGGGACGCGGAAGAAGATCGTGCCGTAACCGCCCTTGGCGGGCTGTTCGCCGTAGACGTTGGCGGTCACGTGCGCGGACGCGATGCCGGCGCCGAGGAGACCGGTGGCGGCGACGGTCGCGGCGAGCACGCCGGCGCGACGGAAGACATGGTGGGACACAAATGCTCCTGAACAGGGAAGGGCCGGCGGAGGGCGAAGCCTGCGCCGGAAAGGGGGAAAGGGTTGTGAGTGGTAAAGCCGGTTCTAACCGGCTTGAACACTCACGAGAAGTTCAGGAGCACCCAGGGCGGCCCGCGTCTTCCCCTGACTCGCCGCAATTCCACGCTCAGCAGCGGCACCGCCCCAGCCGCACGCGGCCGCACGACACCGCTCGCCGCCACCGGAACCGGCACCGGCCGGATCAGCAGCGGGAGAATCATCCGCACGACGTGCAGCACCGCGAGCAGCATCGCGTCCGCCCGCGCCAGCACGAGCGCGGTGAGCAGGGTCGCGACGGCGTGCGCCGCGGTCATCGCCCAGCCGTCCGGCGCGGTGGCCGCACCGCTGGGGTCGTGCCCGCCGAGCGTCGTCAGCACCAGGTGCATCACGAGCTGCCCGCCGCCGAGCACGGCGATCGTGCCGAGCGGTCCGCGCGCCCGGCCGGCGAGCGCGGTGGCGGTCCAGCCGAGCAGTCCGGTCAGCAGCAGGGTGAGCGCGGGATCCGGCAGCCCGCCGTCGGCGGCCGCGTGCGCGGTGACGGCGAGTGACGCCGAACTCAGCGCGAGCAGTCCGCCGCGGACAGCGGCGAGTGCGCCGCGGTGCCGGGCCGGAGTGCTCATTCGGGCAGCTTAACGGCACTCCGGTGGGTGACTGAAGCATCTCGAATGGTGAGCACTCGCGGAAAACGCACAGGTAGACGGGTCTCGATCCGGTAAAAACCGCCCGGTGGGGCCCCTCGCTTCGGTTGCCGACCCATCGCCGATGCGAAACGGTGGGAAATCACAACCGAGAAGTGGGGGTTTCGACCGTATCCGTTCCGGGTAGTCACCCTGCCGATTGATGGGCTACTCCGAACGGGTGACGTCCGGGGCTCGCAAGCTGGCGGGAGAACGAATACGGATGAACCTCTTCGAGTACATCTCGGACCGGTGGGGAAGGCTGCTGCTGCAGGCGTGGCTGCACACCAGCATGGTGGTGCAGTGCACGATCCTCGCCGCGATCCTTGGCGTGCTGATCGGCATCGCCGTCTATCGCAGCCCCATCGGTTCCGCTGTCGCCACGGCGCTGGCCAGCACGATCCTCACCGTCCCGTCGTTCGCCCTGCTGGGTCTGCTGATCCCGCTCTCGGGCCTCGGTTCGACCACCGCGGTGATCGCGCTCGTGCTGTACGGCCTGCTGCCCATCGTCCGCAACACGATCGTCGGCCTCGACGCGGTCGACCCGGCGATCACCGACGCCGCCCGCGGCATCGGGATGAGCCGGATCTCCGTGCTCACCCGGGTCGAACTGCGGCTGGCCTGGCCGGCGATCCTCACCGGGATGCGGGTCGCCACGCAGATGCTCATGGGCATCGCGGTGATCGCGGCCTACGCCAAGGGCCCCGGCCTCGGCGCGGAGGTCTTCTCCGGCCTCACCAACGCCGGGAGCACGAACTCCCTCAACCAGGCCCTCACCGGCACCGTCGGCGTCGTCATCCTCGCGCTGGTGCTCGACGGCATCTACGTCCTGATCAAGCGATTCACCATTTCTAGGGGTGTCCGTGGCTGAGCACACTGCGACCGAAGAAAACGTCTCCGGCGTCGAGATCGAACTGGACCACGTCACCAAGCGCTACTCCGGCACCCGCGCCCCGGCCGTCGACGATTTCTCGATGGTCGTGCCCGCCGGCAAGATCGTGGTGTTCGTCGGCCCGTCCGGCTGCGGCAAGACCACCACGATGCGGATGATCAACCGCTTGATCGAGCCGACGTCCGGCCGGATCACCATCGGCGGGCAGGACGCGCTGAAGCTCGACGTGGACACCCTGCGCCGCCAGATCGGCTACGCGATCCAGCAGGCCGGGCTGTTCCCGCACTTCACCGTCGCGCAGAACATCGCCGTCGTGCCGGGTCTGCTCGGCTGGGACAAGAAGAAGGTGTCCGCGCGGGTCGAGGAGATGATGGACCTGGTCGGGCTCGACCCGGCCGATTTCCGCGACCGCTATCCGCGCCAGCTGTCCGGCGGGCAGCAGCAGCGCGTCGGCGTGGCCCGCGCGCTCGCCGCCGACCCGCCGGTGCTGCTGATGGACGAGCCGTTCGGCGCGGTCGACCCGATCACCCGCGGCAACCTTCAGGACGAATTGCTGCGGCTGCAGACCGATCTGAAGAAGACCATCGTCTTCGTCACGCACGATTTCGACGAGGCGGTCAAGCTCGGCGACCGGATCGCGGTGCTCGGCAACCAGTCGAAGATCCTCCAGTACGACACGCCGGAGTCGATCCTGGCGAACCCGGCCGACGACACCGTCGCCGGTTTCGTCGGCGCCGGCGCTTCGCTCAAGCAGCTGACTCTGCTGCGCGTGCGCGACGTCGAACTGCAACAGGACGCGCTCACCACGACGATCGACGAAGCGCCCGCCGACGTGCGGGAGAAGCTGAGCAAATCGCGCAAGCCGTTCGCGCTGGTGCTCGACCAGCGGCGGCGGCCGATCCGCTGGGTGCACGTGCGCGAGCTGACCAACGCCACGTCGCTGGGTTCGGTCGGCAAGCCGCTGCGCGACATCGTGAGCCTCCAGTCGACGCTGCAGGACGCGCTTGAGGCGATGCTCGCCGAAGGCGGTTCGGTGCCGGTCACCGGCCCGCGCGGCGAGTACGCGGGCACGATCAAGCTGGACACGGTCATCGCCACCATCCAGCAGCTGCGCGACGAGCACGCCGACGACCACGTCGACGAGGACGGGGCCACGGCATGACCGCTGCCGTCGATACCGGATTCAGCACCGAATCAGGCTCCCGCCGCGCGGAACGCGTCCGGCTGTTCGCCCAGCCCGTCGTGGTCGTGCTGATCGTCGCGGCCACGCTCGTCTGGGTGTTCGCCAGCGGGCTCACCGCGACCGAAAAGGAAACGCTCAACGCGGAATCGCTGCTCACCGCACTGCGCGATCACTTGGCGATGACCGTCGTGGTCACCGCGATCGTGGTGCTGGTGGCGGTGCCGCTCGGCATCATCGTGACCCGGCCGTGGGCGAAATGGCTCGCGCCGGTGTTCCTGGCGATCGCGAACATCGGACAGGCCGCGCCCGCGCTGGGCGTGCTGGTGCTGTGGTTCATCTTCACCGGCGCGGTCGGCGGGCTGTGGGTCGCGGCGCTGCCGCTGGCGTTCTATTCGCTGCTCCCGGTGCTGCGCAACACAATGGTCGGCATCCAGCAGGTCGACCCGTCGCTCATCGACGCCGGCCGCGGCATCGGGATGTCCGCGTCGAAGGTGCTGTGGCGGGTGGAATTCCCGCTCGCCGTCCCGCTGATCCTCGCCGGTCTGCGCACGTCGCTCGTGCTGGCGGTCGGCACCGCGACGTTCGGCATGTTCGTCAACGCAGGCGGGTTCGGGCTCCTGATCGACACCGGCTACAAGCTCAACCTCACCAAGGTGCTGATCACCGGTTCGGTGCTGGCCGTCGCGCTGGCCCTGCTGGTGGACTGGCTGGGCGCGGTCGCCGAGCAGTACTTCGGACCGAAGGGACTGCGCTGATGAACGTCCTGAAAAAGGCGGGCGCGCTCGTCGGCGCCGCCCTGCTCGCCGGGACGCTCTCGGCGTGCGGGCTCGACGTCAACACCTCGATCCCGTTCAAGATCGAACCAGGGTCGATCCGGCCGATCCCGTCGCTCGAGGGCGTGCGCGTGGTCGTCGGGTCGAAGGACTTCACCGAGAACATCATCCTCGGCTACATGGCCGAAATGGCGCTGAGCGCGGCGGGCGCGGACGTCATCGACCTCACCGACATCAAGGGGTCGAACTCGTCGCGGCAGGCGCTGCTCAACGGGCAGACCGACGTGACCTGGGAGTACACCGGCACCGGCTGGATCAACTACCAGGGCAACGAACTGCCGGTGCCGGGCGGGGAGAAGGCGCAGTACGAGGCCACGAAGAAGGCCGACGCGGAGAAGTACGGCGTCACCTGGCTGAACTACTCGCCGCTGAACGACCAGTACGCGTTCGCCACCACCGAGGCGTACGCGGCGAAGAACAACCTCAAGTCCACCTCGGACCTGGCGAAATTCCTGACCTCGCATCCGGACCAGAACCGGTTCTGCCTGGAGACGGAGTTCACCAGCCGCCAGGACGGGTTCCCGGCGGCGGTCAAGGCGTACGGGTTCAAGAACCCGAAGATCGAGAACTTCGGGATCGGCACCATCTATTCGGCGGTGGCCAACGGCACCTGCCCGGTCGGCGAGGTGTTCACCACCGACGGCCGGATCTCCGGGCTGAACCTGCGCGTGCTCGAGGACGACAAGAAGGCGTTCCCGCAGTACAACGCGGCGGCGACGCTGCGAACCGACTTCCTGAACCAGCACCCGGAAATCCGCGGGCCGCTGGAGAAGGTGGCGGCGGCGATCGACAACAAGCAGATGGTCGAGCTGTGCAAACAGGTCGACGTGGACGGCAAGGACGCCGGAACCGTCGCGCACGACTGGATGCTGCAAAAGGGCTTCATCAAGTAGCGCCCAAGGTCCGTGAAGGGCTCCTTGAGGGAATCAGATTCCCTCAAGGAGCCCTTCACGGATTTTCAGATGCCCAACCGGTGCAGCAGCTGTTCTTCCAGCCGTTCGAGTTCGCCGGTCACCGCGCGGTGCGCGGCCTTGCGCCGAGCCGAGGGCATGCGCTCGGCAGCGCGCACCGTGGCCGACAGCTGCTCCAGCGTCGACTGCGTTTCGGCAGCGAACTTCTGGTCCTGCTCGGTCGCCTTCGCCGACTTCTTCAGCTCGCCGAGCCCCTGCACGAGCCCCGCGATCCGGGCGTGCAGCGCCGCGCCGCGGCCGGTGTACTCGCCGAGCTGATCGACCGCCACGCCCAGCTTGCGGGCCTGGTAGCGGTCGTATGCCTCTCGCGCCGCGCCCGCCGCACGGACCGCGTACGGCGCGAGCACGGGCAGCACCGCCGGCCCGATGACCTTGGCCACCGCGACCGCGTTCTTCGCCTTCTTCGGGGTGAACCGGGCTTCACCCTCGTCCTGCTTGGCCTTGTCTTGCTTGGCCTTGCGCGCCATGGCCGTTACCTCCCACGCCTTCTCCGCATGAACTTACTGGTCCCCGACGTGACGGGCATGTCGGCTCGCGCGGGGAATGTCGTACCCACGATCTATTGTGATCGCTATGGGAGACGAGGTGTTGCTCGACGCGGGAGCAGTGAGTCGTTGCCGCCGCCGGGTGCACCTGGAACACGACCCGGCGATGCGCGACGTGCCGCTGCCGCCGCCGGATCCGACGGCGCAGCAGCGCATCGACGACGCGACCGCGCACCGCGCGGAAATTCTCGAACAGCTGGTCGCGGCCTCGGGGCCAGAGGCCACCTGGGCGCGGGTCCCGCGCACCGCGTCCGCGGGCGAGCGGGTGCGGCTCACCGAGCAAGCGTTCGCTGAGGGCGTGCAGTACATCTGGGGCGCGCTGCTGCCCGCCGATCCGGTCGGGCACCGGCGCGGCGGGATCGACCTGCTCGTGCGCGTCGGCGAGGGATACGTGCCGGTGCTGGTGGTCCGGCACCGGATCACCGACCGCGGCCAGGGCGCGCCCACCACCGCGATGACTGAGCTGGATCCGGCGCGCCGTTCGCCGGACGAGCTGCGCAAGGTGCGTTCGCAGCCGCGGGACCAGCTGCGGCTCGCACATCTGCGGCGGATGCTGGAGACGCGCGGGCTAGCCGCGGCCGGTCGGGCGGTCGGCGGCGTGATCGGTCTCGACGCCGATGTCGTCGTGTGGCACGACCTCACCGCGGGCACCTGGCCGGGCGGCCGCAGCGCGCTGGAAGAGTACGACGCGCGATTCGAGGACCGGCTGGCTGTGGCGACGGCGGCCGCCACCGGAGCTGAGGCATTGGCCGCGCCTTCGCGGGTGCTGGAGTGCCGCCGGTGTCCGTTCTGGGCAACGTGCGAGGTCGTGCTCACTGAAACCCGCGACGTGAGCCTGGTGGTGCGCGGCGAGGACGCGGGAGAGCTGCGCCGCGTCGGAGTGTCCACTGTAGACAAACTGGCTGCGCTGGACCCGGCAGCCGAGATGCCGCCGATGAACTGGACGGGCGGCACGTTCTCCGACGCGATCATGCTGGCCAGGGCGTGGCTGGCCGATCTGACGGTGGTGCGGCGGACGCCGAAGGTCGAGGTGCCGCGCGCGGACGTCGAGGTCGACGTGGACATGGAGAGTTTCGGCGATTCCGGGGCGTACCTGTGGGGGACGCTGCTGTCCGGAGCGGACATCGGGGTGCCGCGGGGCTACCGGGCGTTCGCGACCTGGGAGCCGCTGCCGACGGTCGACGAGGCGCGGTCGTTCGCCGAGTTCTGGGCTTGGTTCACCGACGTGCGGGAGCGGACTCTCGCCGCCGGGCTGACTTTCCGGGCGTACTGCTACAACGCGCTCGCGGAGAACCGGTGGCTGTTCGGGTCGGTCGAGCGGTTCGGGGAGTACCCCGGGATTCCGGAGAAGCGCACCATTCAGTCCTTTGTGGACTCCGAGGAATGGGTGGATCTGTTCCGCAGCGTCACGGATCAGTTCCTGTGCTCGCGGGGCAAGGGGCTGAAGGTGATCGCGCCGGTGGCCGGGTTCGCCTGGCGGGATCCGGAGGCGGGCGGCGAGGCGTCGATGCGGTGGTATCGCGACGCGGTCGGGATGGACGGCGAGGTCCCCGACGACGAACAGCGCGAGCGGCTGCTGCGCTACAACGAGGACGACGTGCTGGCGACCAAGGCCCTGCGGGAGTGGATGAGCGGACGGGCCCAGGACGAGGTCCCGTACATGCTGGACCTCTGATCCGTTGGCGGCGCCCCGGTTTCGGCGTTGCCGTTCCGCGCGCTTCTGCATATACTCGTCGGCGAGTACTCGTCTGCGAGGAGGTCCGAGGTGAAGCGGCGGAAGGTCTCCAACCTGCTGGGCCTCGCCGTGCTGGCCACTGTGTTCGAACGGCCGATGCATCCGTACGAGGTCGCCACTCTGCTGCGGGAACGCGGCAAGGAAGGCGACCTGAAAATCAAGTGGGGTTCGCTCTACACGGTCGTCGGCAACCTCGAAAAGCACGGCTTCCTCGAGGCGGTCGAGAACGTGCGGGACGGGGCCCGGCCGGAACGGACCGTGTACCGGATCACCGAGGCGGGCCAGGCCGAGCTGGAGGATTGGATCGCCGAGCTGCTCGGGGTCCCGGATCCGGAGCCGACGCGCTTTCACACCGGGCTGTCGGTGATGCTCGCGCTCCGGCCGGAGGTCGTCGACCAGCAGCTGGGGCACCGGGCAGGCGAGCTGGAGCGGATGATCGAGGACCGCGTCGAGGTGCTGGCGAGGATGCGGACCGAGGTGCCGCGGCTGGTTCTCGTCGAGGCGGAGTACCAACTGGCGATGTGGCGCGCGGAGGCCGAATGGGTCCGCGGGCTGCGCGAAGAGCTGGCCACCGGCGCGATACCGGGGGTCGGGGAATGGCGGCGCTACCGGGAAACCGGAGAGCTGCCGGACCTGGCCGCCTTCGTGGCGAACGAAGGCGAATGAAGAGGTCCCGGAGGAGGTGCTGGCACACCGCCCCCGGGACCGGGAACCGTCGAACCGGAAACCGCGGGTGCGGAAACCTGTCCTCAGGCTGCGTCGAGAAGGATACCGGCCCCGCGGCCTCTGGTTCGGTCTCAACCGAACAGGGAGAAGCACATGGGGAACACCCAGGTCAAACGCCATCGCACGAAACTGCTGCCGGAGATGGAGGGGCCGGTCGCCCGGGCTTACGCGCGCGGGCGCAGAACCGAACCGCAGCTCGTGCAGTACCGCGAATCGGCCGAAATGCTGGCTTCGGAGCTGGCCGAAGGCTCCGACGTGCTCGAGGTCGCGCCGGGGCCGGGGTTCTTCGCGGTGGAACTGGCCCGCTCCGGGCGGTGCACGGTGACCGGGCTGGACGTCAGCCGGACGTTCGTCCAGCTGGCCAAGGAGTATGCGAAGGAACAGGGCGTCTCGGTGGACTTCCGCCGCGGCGACGTGGCGGCGATGCCGTTCGTGGACGGATCGTTCGATTTCCTGGTGTGCCAGGCGGCGTTCAAGAACTTCGCCGACCCGGTGGACGCGCTCGACGAGATGCACCGGGTGCTGCGGCCGGGCGGCGTCGCGTTGATCCAGGACCTGAGCAAGAGCACCACGGACGCGGAGCTGGACGCTGAGGTCGCGCGGATGAATCTCGGCCCGGTGGCCACGTTCACCACCGTTCGCACGCTCCGGGCCCTGCGGCGGCGGGCGTACACGCCCGGGCAGTTCTCCGCGACCGTCGCGGAGAGCAAGTTCCGCACCTGCGAGGTGGCCCCCGACGGGATCGGCCTCGACGTGCGGATGCGCAAGGAGTGACCGGGCGGGTGGCTGTAGCGCCGAGGGGGCGCTGCAGCCACCCGTCAGCAGGTCAGCGCGGGGCCATCCGCAGCGAGCCGTCCATGCGGACGACCTCGCCGTTGAGGTAGTCGTGGTCGATCAGCGACAGGGCGAGCTGCGCGTACTCGTCCGGCCGCGCCAGCCGCTTCGGGAACGGCACGCCGGCGGCGAGCCCGGCGCGGAACTCGTCGCTGACCGTGGCGAGCATCGGGGTGTCGACGATGCCGGGGGCGATCGTCAGCACGCGAATGCCGTGCGAGGCGAGGTCGCGCGCGGCGGGCAGCGTCATCCCGACTACGCCGCCCTTGGACGACGCGTACGCCACCTGCCCGATCTGGCCGTCGTACGCGGCGACGGACGCGGTGTTGATGATGACGCCGCGTGCGTCGTCGGCCAGCGGTTCGGTCTTCGCGATCGCCTCGGAGGCGATGGTGACCACGTTGAAGGTGCCGATCAGGTTGATCTGGACGACCTTCGCGTACAGCGCGAGGTCGTGCCTGCCCTTGCGGGACAGGATGCGTGCGGACGGCCCGATGCCCGCGCAGTTGACCACCGTGCGCAGCGGTACGCCCGAGCCGGCCGCGGTGTCGACGGCGGCCTGCACCTGGTCCGGGTCGGTCACGTCGGCCTCGACGTAGGTGACGCCGTCGATCTGCTCGGCCTTTTCGATCGAAGGCGCGAGGTCGAGGGCGAACACTCGCGCGCCTTTCGCGGCCAGTGCCTTGGCGGTCGCGCCGCCGAGCCCGGACGCGCCACCCGTGACGAGCGCTGCGGTGTCGGTGATCTGCATCTTCAGCCTTCCTCCTGCTCTCCGGTGCCGCGGTGCACCTCCGGGCCCAGGTTAACGCTCGTTCGCACCGGTGCCGGAGTGTGCCGCCTCACCCGCTGTCTCGTCGCGAGGAGTATTCGGCCACGACCGCTTCCGTTAGCACTGAGGTCAACTCCGGCTGTCACCTTCAGCGTCATGAGCTCAGCTCGGATCGTGGTGGTAGGGACGGGATACGTCGGATTGACCACGGGGGCTTGTCTCGCGAGCCTCGGGCACCGCGTCACCTGTGTGGACGTGGACGTGGCGAAAGTGAACCGGCTCTCCGCCGGTCGCGTGGACATCCTCGAACCAGGACTGGCCGAACTGGTCTCCCGCGGATTGGCGAACGGACGGCTGTCGTTCGTCGTCGGAGCGCGGGAAGCCGTTCGCGGCGCGGAGGGCGTGTTCCTCTGTGTGCCGACGCCGATGGGCGCGGGCGGGTCCGCGGATCTGCGCGCGGTGGAGGCGGTGACCGAGGAGATCGGCGACGTGCTTCCGTCCGGCTGCGCGCTGATCACGAAGTCGACGGTGCCGGTCGGCACCGCGGAACGGATCAAGGCGATGGTCGGCCGCGACGACGTGCCGATCGTGTCCAATCCGGAGTTTCTGCGCGAAGGCACTGCGGTGCAAGACTTCCTGAACCCGGACCGGATCGTGGTCGGATCGGATTCGCCCGCCGCGGCCGCGTGGGTCGGGCAGTTGTACGGCGATCTCGCCGCGCCGATCGTGGTCGCCGACGCGGCCAGCGCGGAACTGGTCAAGTACGCGGCCAACTGCTTTCTCGCGCTCAAACTGTCCTATGTGAACTCGATCGCCGAACTGTGCGAACGGCTCGGCGCGGACATCGACCTGGTCACCGAAGGCATGGGCTACGACCGGCGGATCGGCCGCACGTTCCTCAAACCCGGCCCGGGCTGGGGCGGTTCGTGCCTGCCGAAGGACACCAGCGCGCTGGTCAAGGTCGCGGAGTCGGTCGACTACGACTTCCGCATGCTGACCTCGGCGATCGACGAGAACATCGCCCAGCGCGACCGCATTGTGGCGAAGATCGCCGGCGCCTGCGGCGGAACTCTGGCCGGTGCGCGGATCGGCGTGCTGGGCCTGGCGTTCAAGGCGGGCACGAACGATCTGCGCGATTCCCCGGCGCTGGCGGTGTCTTCCGTGCTGGGCGCGCTCGGCGCGGAGATCACCGCGTACGACCCGGCGGTGTCCGGCGGGATCGCCGGGATGACCGTCGTGGACGATCCCTATCAGGTTGCCAAGGACGCGGATGTTGTTGTGGTGCTTACCGAATGGGCCGAGTTCCGGAACCTGGACTGGGTCGCGATCGCGGACGCGATGGAAGGCGACGACGTCGTCGACACCCGCAATCTGCTCGACCCGGGGATGATCCTCGACGCGGGGCTGTCGTGGCAGGGCGTCGGCCGTCCGCGCGCGGCCCGTCGGCGAGTTCCGGTTTCCTGATTGGAGATTCGCTCCGGTTGGGCTATGATCTTTGGCGGCATCGCGTGTCGGTCACCGGCTGGGTGAGACATGGAGGTGCTGGGATGCCTTCTGGAGGCATTGCTTCGTGTCCGTTTCTCTTGAACTGAATCATCTGATGGTCCCGTCCCGGGACAACCGGGAATCCGCCGAATTCTTCGCGAACCTGCTGGGTTTCGAGATCGGCGAGCAGTGGGGGCCGTTCATCCCCGTCGAAACCAGCAACGGCGTACGGCTCGACTTCGCCACGGTTCCGGACTCCGATCGCAAGCTGCAGCACTACTGCTTCCTCATTCCGGAGGACGACTTCGACGCGTTTTTCGCGCGGCTGAAGGAAACCGGGGTCGAGTACCACGCCGATCCGATGGGCAAGCAGGTCGGCGAGATCAACCACAACCACGGCGGCCGCGGCGTGTATTTCCTTGACCCGGGCGGAAACGGGATCGAGGTCCTCACGCAGCCGTACGAGCCGGAGCGGAAGCGGCCGTCGCGCTGGTAAGTCCTTTGTAGACGGACGGCGGGCGGGTCACAGCGAAAGCGAGGCCCACCCGCCGCCCGCGGCCAGCAGGGTCCGGACGCTTTCCGCGTGGTCGGCGAACGCGGCGAGGTCGGCGTGCAGCAGCGCGGCGCGTTCGGAATCGAGCTGAGCCGCGTCGTCCCGCCAGAGTTCGAGCGTCCAGTTGGCGGCCAGGATCATCGAACGCACCAGCCCGGCCACCGCCGAGTCCGGCTGGCCGTGCGCGGCGAGAATTTCGTCGCACGCGGCGAAGCACCGTTCGAGGCCGCGGACCGCTTCGGCGGGCGTGCCGTCCCAGTCCGGTCCCGGCCAGGCGCACGAGCCCAGCGCGAGCCACAGCTGCCAGCCGGCGGTCAGTTCGGCTTCGTCGCGGGGCGTCCAGTGCGCGGCCATCTCCCGAGTGTGCGCCCCGGCAGCCGGTTTGCCGCCGGGGTTTTGGCCGAGGTCACGTGCGTGGCTGTTCCCACAACCAGAACTCGATCCCCTGGTCGTCGGCACAATCCGCCGTTCGGCCGTACGGCGGATTCTCCACCTCGCCTGCCCGGCCGCCCGCCTCGCGCACCCGGCTGAGCGCGGCTTCGAGGTCGTCGACGGCGAACATCAGCTTCCAGCCGGTCTGCAGTTCCGGCCCGCCCCACAGCCCGCCGGGAAGACCGTCTCCTTCGATGCGCCACGCGGTCGGCAGGCTGCCCTGGGTGAACTGCCAGCCGAGCACCGCGCCGTAGAACGCCTTGGCCCGGCCGTCGTCGGGCACCTGGAAGGTGAAGTACCCGGCCTCGCCGTGCCGGTACGTGCGCTCCTCGGGCGCCTTCGCGCGCGGCGCGGCCTGCGCGACCAGCCAACGCTGGCCGTACGGGTCTTTGATCGCACCGTGCAGTCCGTAGCCGCGGTCCTCGACCGGACGCAGCAGCTCCGCGCCCAGTTCCACCGCCCGCTGCGCCGCGCGCCGAGGGTCGGGCACCTCGACCCGCACCATCGCGCCGCCCTCGGGGGCGACGACGTTGCCCATTTCCGGGAACTCCTCGGCGAGCATCAGCACGCTGCCGCCGATGGCGACCTCGGCGTGCCCGATCCGGCCGTCGTCCATCACGATCGGCTCGGCCCGGCGTCGCGCCCCGAAGACCTCGACGTAGAAGTCGAGCGCGGCCCTGGCGTCGGTCACCGCGAGATATGGCGTGAGCGCACCCACTTGGGCCTGCTGGGTTTCGGTGGTGGTCATCTCCGCTCCGTTCAGGATCAGGCGGCGGAGGTCGTCCCGCAGCTGCTCGGCGAAGGCCGGATCGGGGTCGGCCGGAGTCGAGGGCAGCGCAAGCGCGTCGAATGGTTCAGCCATCGCGTCCCTCCTTCTCCTGGTAGCTGCGGCGGAACGCGGTTTTGGCCCGCGTCAGCAACGCCTCCGTCGCGTGGATGGTCCGGCCGAGATGTGCGGCGACGTCGCGCACCGGGAGGCCGTCGACGTAGCGCAAGGTGAGCACCGCCCGATGCGAGACCGACAGCGATTCGAGCACCTGCCGCGCGCGCAGGGCGTCGAGCTGTTCGTCCCAGGGATCTTCGACGTCGCATCCGGCGTCGTGCACGAGCCGCAGCCCGCGCTGTTCCCGTTCGGTGCGCCGCCAGTGATCGGCCAGTTTGTGCCGGGCCACCCCGATCAACCAGGGCGTGCTCACCGGCGGCGCGTGCTCCTTGCGGCAAGCGGCGACCGCGCCGAGGAACGTCTCCGACGTCAGTTCCTCCGCCAGCACGCGGTCGCCGCACCTCGCGAGCAGGTAGCCATAGACCTCCGGCAGCGCCGTCTCGTAGAGGCCGAGCAGCGCGAAGGCCGGGTCTGGCTGCACCCGAGGTTCCGTCACATCCCCATCGTCGTCCGGGAGCGGGGTTTTCCGTCGGGGGAAATTCTCAGCGCGGATCGGGCAGCTTGCGCGCCAGCCCGCTCACCAGCAGCGCCAGTGCCGCCAGAATCCCGATGACCAGCACAAACGCCCCCTGGTAACCCAGCGCTCCCGGCACGCTCAGGCTGGCGAACAGACTGCCCAGCACCGCGACGCCCAGCGCCAGCGACGTCTGCTGAGTCGTGGTCAGCACCCCTCCGCCGACCCCGGCCAGGTCGGCGGGCACCCGCGAAAGCACCACGCGGAACAGCGTGCTCATCGCGAGCCCGTTGCCGATCCCGATCAGCACCATCGCCGGGGCCAGCTGCCAGAGCGACAGGTCGGGCCAGTCCAGCAGCGCGGTCCCGGCGAGCGCGATCAGGCCGACGGTGAGGATCAGCCCGCCGATCGGCACGATCTTGCGGCCGAACCGGGCGACCAGGTGGCTGCTGGCCAGCGACGTCGTGAAGTACGCGACGGCCATCGGGGTCAAGGCCAGTCCGGCGCCGAGCGGGCCGAGGTGCAGGCCGTTCTGCAGGGTCACCGCGTAGACGAACATGAACGAACCGAAGGTGGCGAAGAACGGGACCGCGACGGTCAGGCCATGCCGCACACTCGCGGTCCGCAGCAGGGCCGGCGGCAACAGCGGAGTGCCGCCGGTGGCTTCGAGATTCCGCTCTACCCGGGCGAAGCCGTACGCCGCGAACGGGAAGACCACCAGCAGCGCGATGCTCCACCACGGCCAGCCGAGCGCGCGGCCTTCCATGATCGGGATCAGCAGCGACAGCAGCGAAACGGCCAGCAGCACGGTGCCCCAGCGGTCGACGCCGAGCGGGTTGCTCGCCCGGCTGTCCGGCACCGTCCGGCGCGCGAGCAGCAGCCCGATGATCCCGATCGGCACGTTGACCAGGAAGATCGGCCGCCAGCTCAGGTCCCACAGGTTGGCCGCCACCAGCGCCCCGCCGAGCAGCTGCCCGACGACGGTGGCGATCCCGCCGGTCGCGCCGTAGAGGCCGATCGCCCGCGAGCGGCGTTCACCGGTGGTGCCGGCCTGGATGATCGACAGCACCTGCGGCAGCAGCATCGCCGAAGCCGCGCCCTGTGCGGCGCGGGCGATGACCAGCGTCGCGGCGTCCGGAGCGACCCCGCAGGCCAGCGAGGTGAGCGTGAACAGCGTGAGGCCGAGCAGGAAGAGCTTGCGGCGGCCGAAGGTGTCGCCGAGCCGTCCGCCGAGCACGAGCAACACCGCGTAAGCGATGCCGTAGCCCGCGACGACGAGTTCGAGCGTCGCGGTGGAGGCGTGCAGGTCGGCATCGATCGTGGGCAGAGCGACGTTGACGATGAAGAAGTCGATGATCGGCAGCGCCGCCCCCAGCAGCACAGTGATCAAGCCGGCGGACGTGAGTCCCGTCCGCTCCGGCGTCCCGACGGCGGCGGTGGCCGTTGCCGGGGCGGTGGTGGTAGTCGTCATGAGTACTACGTTCCGCTGCGGAACACCCTGGTACCAGGTGTGCTTTTATCCTGGTACTGCGACTACCTGGTAACAGGGTCGGCGGTGTGCTTTCCTGGTACTCGTGACCAGTGGCATCGAAGACCGCCTGCGCCGGACCGAACTGGGAGAGTTCCTTCGCAACCGGCGCGGACGGATCACGCCCGAACAGGTAGGCCTGCCGATCGGCGGCCGGCGGCGCACGCCGGGGTTGCGCCGCGAGGAGGTCGCGCAGCTCGCCGGGGTGGGGGTCACCTGGTACACGTGGCTCGAACAGGGCCGCGACATCAACGCGTCCGAGCAGGTGCTCAGCGCGATCTCCCGCACGCTCCGGCTCGATCCGCACGAGCACGTGCACCTGTTCACCCTCGCCGGAGCTCCGGAACCGGTGACCGAGAAGAAGCACTGCTCCGCGATCACGCCGTCGATGCACGACATGATGGTGCAGCTGGAGCCGTTCCCGGTCGCGGTCCGCAACGCGCGCTTCGACGTGCTCGGCCACAACGCCGGCTACGACTGGCTGATGGGCGGTGTCGACACGATCCCGTATGAGGACCGCAACACGCTCGTCCAGTGCCTGCTCAATCCACAGTGGAAAGAGCGGATGGTCGATTGGGAACAGAACGTGCCGCGGATGGTCTCGTCCTTCCGTGCCGCGATGGCCGAGCACGTGGGCGAGCCCGGCTGGAAGTCGCTGGTCAAACGGCTCCGGGCGGAGTCGCCGTGCTTCGACGAGCTGTGGAGCCAGCACGACGTGAACACCGAGCTGGCCAAGAGCAAGCGGTACCTGCACCCGGAGGCGGGCCTGCTGACGTTCGACTTCACCTACCTCTACGCCGGCCGCCGCTCAGAGATCCGGATGTCGGTCTACACCCCGGCGAACGACGAGACGCTAGAGAAGCTGCGGGAGTTCGTGCCGACGCGGTAGTGCAGGTGGGTCACGCCCTCGCCGGGGGTGACTTCAGGCGTGCCGAGGCGTACCGGGCCAAGACCGAACTCGCCGAAAAGCGGCACCCCGCCGCCGAGCAGCACCGGCACCAGATCGATCCGCACCGCGTCGAGCAGCCCGGCCTCCAGGCATTGCCGGGCCATCTCGCCCGCGTTCACCCCGACGTCACGGCCATCGGCCAGTTCCTTCGCCCGCGCCACCGCGACCTCGATGCCTTCGGTGACGAACGTGAACGGCGAGTCCTCCCATCCGGCGGGCGGCTGATGCGTCACCACGACCACCGGCCCGCCGAACGGATGCGTCCCGCCCCAGCCCGAAGTGAGGTCGAACAGCCGCCGACCGACGAGCAGCGCCCCAGTCGACTCCAGTTGCGCGCGCATGACCTTCGCGCTCGCCGGGGACATGCGCAGTACGCGGTCCGGCTGAGCGGTCTGCACCTCTTCGGTGCCGCCGCCCATCCAGCCGAAGAGCAAATCGAACCCCGATTCGCCCGGCCCCGCCACGAAACCGTCCAGCGACATGCTCGCCCCGGCCACTACCTCGCCCATCACCGTCTCCTTTTTTCGCCGTTTGACCAGTGAACGGAGCTGGCCGAGCGTTCTCGACATACCGCGTCGCGCGTAGCCGGATCCCGCGCTTCACGACGGACGCGCGCGGCCGTCTTCCCCGGTAGTTTTCGCACCATGTACTGGTGGCGGGCGCAGAACCCGTGGTTCGGGCGGGTGTTCCGGACCTTCGTGGTGCTCGCCTTCGTGCTCGGCGGTTCCAGTGCGTCCGGCCGCTGGCAGCATGCCTCGCACCCGCTGAGCGCGCTTGGTGCCGCGTGGCTGGCCGCGACCGTGCTCACCTTGCTGTTCGTCCACCGGTACCCGTTGCCGCTGTTCGTCCTCACCGCGGCCTCGGCCTACGCCTACTACCTGTCGCCAGAGCCCGGCGGGCCGGTGATCGTCGTCCCGACCATCGCGCTGTTCGTGCTGACTCGGCGTAGGGGTCCGGTGGTCGCCGGAAGCACCGGTGCGGCTGTCCTCACGGCGGCGTACGTGGTCCACATCTTTGCCGCGCAAACGTTTGCGATCAGTGCGTGGGCATTGTTCGCCGTGGTCTGGATGGCCGCCGTGATCGGCATCGCGACTGCGGTGCGGTTCCAGTTCGCGGCCGTCGCCGCCCGCCGCGAGCAGGCCGACGAGCACCGGCACCGGATGGCTGAGCAGGAGCGTTTGCGCATCGCCCGCGAAGTGCACGATGTCGTCGCGCACAGCCTCGCGATGATCAACGTCCAGGCAGGCGTCGCCGCACACGTCGCGGATCGGCGGCCGGAGCAGGCGAAAGAGGCGTTGCTCAACATCAAGGCGGCCAGTGCGTCCGCGCTCAACGATCTCCGCGCGACGCTCGCCGTGCTGCGTTCCGGCGAGAACCGCGCGCCCGCACCGAGTCTCGCGCAGGTCGACGAACTGCTCGACCACGCACGCGCCGCCGGGCTGGCCGTCGAGCTGCACGGTGAAGCCGGCGAGCTGCCCGCGCCGGTGGACGGCGCGGCGTACCGGATCCTCCAGGAGTCGCTGACCAACGTCGTCCGGCATGCCGACGGGGCACAGCGCGTCGAAGTCCGCTTCGAACGGAAGCCGGGCACGCTGGTCCTGATCGTGCGCGACGACGGCCGCGGCACCGTCCAGCCGACGCCCGGGCACGGCCTGCGCGGCATGCGGGAACGCGCGACCGCGCTCGGCGGCAGCGTCGAGGCGAGCGTCACCGGGCAGGGTTTCCAGGTGCGGGCGGAACTGCCCGTGGAGGGGGAGAAATGACCATCCGCGTCGTACTGGCCGACGACCAGGCCCTGGTCCGCGCCGGATTCCGGCTGCTGCTGGACACCGAGGACGGCTTCGAGGTCGCCGGCGAGGCGAGCGACGGCGAGCAGGCCGTCGCGCAGGCGGTCGAGCACCGGCCGGACATCGTGGTGATGGACATCCGGATGCCCGGCACCGACGGCCTCGAAGCGACCCGCCGGATCACCTCGCACCCCGACCTCGGCGGCGTGAAAGTGCTGGTCCTGACCACTTTCGACGTCGACGAGTACGTCTACGAGGCACTCCGCGCCGGGGCCAGCGGCTTTCTGCTGAAGGACACCGAGCCCGTCGAACTCCTGCACGCGCTGCGCGTCGTCGCGGCGGGGGAGGCGCTGCTCGCCCCGACCGTCACGCGCCGGTTGATCGCCGAGATCGTCGGACGGCCGGAACATCGGCGGATCGACACCTCAGCCGTGCAGGAGGTGACCGAACGCGAACGCGAGGTGCTGGCGCTGGTCGCGGGCGGGATGTCGAACGACGAAATCGCCGCCCACCTGGTGATCTCCACGGCAACGGCGCGAACGCACGTCAGCCGCATCATGACCAAGATCGGGGCGCGCGACCGGGCGCAGCTCGTGGTGCTGGCGTACGAATCCGGTCTTGTCACCCCGCGCCGCTCGCACAAGTGAGCTAAGCCAGGAGTGTGAGTTACGCCGTGTCGATGAACGTCGTCCCACCCTCGCACGCCTTACCGGCAGAGCATCACACCTCAGCGAGGGGTGTGACGGAAGGAGTCCCGGTGGCGTGGGAGATCGTCCTGGTCGCCGCGCTGGGCCTGGTTTTCCTGGTCCGGCTGGTAGCGCAGCTCCGGCGGAGCTGACGGACGGCGACGCGGAGGCATCGCACGGCGCACCGGCGGTTCGGCGGCGCGGTCGACGCCCGATTCGGCGACCGGCCGCGCCCGGTGCGCACCGCCATTCGCGCGAGGCGGCATCGCGCGCGGAACGTCGTTCGGCGGCGGAGCGCCGTTCCTCGGCATTCGCCCGTTCTGCACCGGAAGCGGCCGAGGTGCCGGACGGCGCGGCGGCTGCGGTTCGGCGGGAATCCTCGGGATCTCGAGGGTCACTTCAGTGTCATTGACGTCATCGACGAGCTGGGTGGTTTCCCCCGGCGTTTCGACTGGCGGCTCCACCGGAGGCTCGGGCGTCTCCGGCGCGGGCGGAGGAGGCTTCGGCCGGTGCGACAACCGCCGCGCCAGCGAGTGGCTCGGCCGTTCCACGAACCGGTAGCTGAACTCGACCACCCCGAACACCGCCGGGATCACGATCAGCAGCGCGATCGGCAGCGGCACCGCCGGGCGCAGCAGCTGCAGCAGCACGAACGTGACCAGCATGTGCAGCAGGTAGATCGAGTAGCTGCGCTCGGACAGCATGGTCCAGATCTTGCGCTGCTTCAGCCGGTCCTCGGCGAACATGCCCATCAGGAAGCAGGCGACGGCGAAGGCGAGCGCGAGGTTGTACGAGCTGTCCACGCGGCCGACGTTGATGACGTCCGCCAGCACGTACAGCGACCACGCGCAGCCGCCGTACAGCGCGCCGGTCCAGAGCGGGATCTGCTTCTTGGTCGTCGCCCAGATGATCTGGCCGATCACCATCGCGGGCAGGTACGAGACGTTCACCGCGAACAGCGACCACGAGGGCCCGAACTGCGACCGGCTCATCATCACCACGAAGATGAACGTCAGCTCCACCGCGATCGCGAGCCACACCCACCGGCGCAGCAGCGGCAGCACCGCCATCAGCAGCAGGTAGAAAATGACCTCGACGATCATCGTCCAGGCCACCGGCACCAGCACGACCTGCGGGAAAATCAGGTAGTTGACCAGCGCGGTGTTGGTCAGGACGGTGAGCGGGTTCAGCGTCTGCGACTGCCCGGTCGACGGCGGGTGCAGGTTCACCAGCAGCAGGAACGCGGTCAGCAGCACCACGAACAGCATCGGCGCGTACACCCGGATGAACCGGTTGAGCGCGAAGCGCCCGCTACCCTGGCGCAGCGCGATCGGCGTCACGACGAAACCGCTGACCAGGAAGAAGAACGGCACCGCGATCTGCCCGATGCCCTGCTTCGCCATGTGCATCGGGCCGCTCGTGAGCGCCTCGATGAAGTCGATGTACGGGGCTTTGTCGTTCTTCGCGATGACCCAGGGATGGGCGATGTGGCTGTAGAAGACCAGCAGCGCGCCGAGGCCGCGACCGATGTCGATGAAGACGATCCGGGTCTTCTTCGCCACGGCGGGCGACGGCTCGGCCAGGGCAGCGGAATTCGGCTCGGCCAGCGTGCTCACCCCCGTCTTCCGCTACCGACAACCCGGAGAAGGTTACCGTCTCGCAGACCCGCTCCGGACGTACTCCCCGGAATTGGCACCCGTGCTGGGGATAAGTCACAAAACCCGGTCTGGCCTCGGATTATGCGGTCGGCAGGTACGATCAGGCACGAATTCATCCGGTTTTGCGCTAGGTAGTTCAGGAGTTCGGGGAGCGTGCAGCAGTCCAGTCTCGACGGAGCCGTCGAGCGTTCACCGACCCTGCGCGCCGCCTTCCGCCAAGCCGCCCCGGCGATCAGCCTCTACCTCTTGTTCCAGATCCTCGCGTTCGGCGTGCTGTGGATGATGAGCTGGAAGGCCGACGTGTCGCCGGGCCGGTTCATCGACAATTTCGACGCGAACTGGTTCCTTTCGGTCGCGCAGCACGGCTACGACCAGCCGGTCGTGCTCGACGCCGACGGGCTGCCGGGAGAGAACAGCCTGGTGTTCTTCCCGCTGTACCCGGCGACGGTGGCCTTGCTGACACTGGTCGGGATCCCGCCGCTCGCGGCAGGCATGACGATCTCGCTGCTGGCCGGGTGCGCGGCGGCGTGGGGCTTGTTCGTGCTGGGCCGCGACCTGGCCGGACCGCGCGTGGGCCTGCTGGTCGCCGTGCTGTGGTCGATCGGGCCGGGTTCGACGGCGCTGCACCTGGCGTATTCGGAAGCGCTGCTGATGGCGCTCGTGGCCTGGACGCTCGTCCTGCTCGAGCGCCGCGAATGGCTGCTCGCGGGCGGGTTCGCGGTGCTGGCCGGGCTGACCCGGGCGAGTTCCGGCGCGCTGATCGCCGCGGTCGGCATCGCCGCGCTCATCGCGGTTTTCCAGCGTCGCGACGGCTGGCGGCCGTGGGTCGGCGGGCTGATCGCGCCCCTCGGCCTGCTGGGCTACCTCGGCTACGTCTGGATCCAGACCGGCCGCCCAGACGGCTGGTTCTGGCTGCAGAACGCCTGGCAGATGCACTTCGATTTCGGCGTCTTCACCTGGACCCAGGTCCGCGAAGGCCTCACCTCGGACGAGTCGAGCTGGATCACCGTGACCGCGCTCGTCGTGCTCGCCGCGGTCGCGCTGCAGTTCTGGACGTGGGCGACGCGGCTGCCGCTACCGTGGCAGATCTACGGCACGCTCACCGTGCTGATCGCGCTGTGCTCGTCGGACTTCTTCCAGTCCCGCGCGCGTTTCCTGCTCCCGGCGTTCGTGCTGACCGTGCCGGTCGCGCTCATGCTGGCGAAGCTGCCGAACCGGGTACTGGCGGTGTTGCTGCCGGTGATCACCATCGGAAGCGCCTGGTACGGCGCGTTCCTGCTGACCATCGCGCACGTGGCACCCTGAGGCACCACGTGCGCGATCAGCTCAGGGCGCGAGCCAGAGCGTGACGAATTCCTTCTCGTCCGCCTTCGCCGCCGCGATGATCGCCGAATCGTCCAGCACCTTGTCGGCCGGACCGTCGTCGGTGACCACCTTCGGCGTGTAGCCGAACGAGCGGTACCCGGCGAGCACCGCGGCCGGGTCGTCGCCCAGCTCGGTGATCGCGCCCGGGTCGAACTCGCAGACGACGTGCGGCCGGTCGCGGCGCAGCACCTCGGCCAGACCCGCCAGCGCCCGGTGGTCGCGGCCCTGCAGGTCGACCTTCACCAGGCTGATCCGCTGCTCGGTCACCTCGGGCACGGAGTCCAGCCGCACCGCCGGGACCTCGACGCCGGAGCCGTCCAAGGTGACGCGGTTGTCGCCGCTGTTGCCCGGGGTCGCCTGCGCCAGGTGCACGGTGCCGGGCTCGTCCCACGCGGCCGACTCGACCACCGTGACCAGCTCGCCCGCCGCGGCGGGCAGGTTGACCTCGACGTTGCGGCGCAGGTACGCGGCGTTGACCGGATCGGCCTCCACCGCGATCACCCTGGTCACTTCCGGCGTGGCCCGCAGCAGCCGCAGCGTGTGGTAGCCGACGTGCGCGCCGACGTCGAGGAACGCGCCGTCCGCCAGCGACGCCATCAGCTCGGCCTCGCTGTCCTCCCAGGACCGGTGGAACAGGATCCACGGCAGCATGACCTCGTCGACCGGCATCAGCAGCGCGCCGACGTCGCACTGGACGACGTCCGCCCCGCGCGGCACCGGAGCGTGCCGGAGCCGGGCGGCGTCCCGCATCGCGCTGACGTCGAGGGTCACCCGCTGGATGGCCTTCTCGTCGGCGTCGAGCCGTTCGTCGCGGCGCGCGAACATCTTGTGCACAGTCCCCGCCGCGGCTTCGACCTCCGCGCCGACGCCGTCGTAACCCTCGGCCAGCTTCGCCACGTCCGCTTCGAGATTGCGCAGCGCGAGGTTCGTTTCCGGGGTCTGGCGACGCAGCTCGTTGACCGTGCCGCGCAACGCTTCGAGCCGTTCGCCGAGCGTGCGCGTGGACAGCGCGGCCCGGCGAGACTCGTCGACAGTGCGTTCCAGGCCTTCGATCCGGTCCAGCAACCGCCGGTTGCTTTCCTCGGTGGCCGCGAGCAGCGCGCCCATCACGTTGCGCTGGTGCACGTCGTAGTGGTCGATCGCGCGCAGCACGGCCTTGCGCAGCGCGGGCGCGAGCGGCAGCCGCGACGGCGCGCTCGCTTCCGGACGCCAGCGCAACGCCTCGGTCGCCTGCTGCAGCGGGTTCAGCGGGTGCTCAGGCGGCGGTGCCGCGGTGCGCTGCCGCTCCTGCCACTTCTCGTGCGCCTGCTCCAGTTCGCGCCGCATCCACTCGGCCGCGGTCGCCATCGACCGGTCGCGCAGGATGGCCTCCCGCGCGCGCCGGCCCCGGGCCGTCGCCTCGTCCGGATCGTCGGCGATCCGCACCATCGCGGCCGCGGCGGCGTCCAGGTCGGGCTCCGCCCAGACCGCGTCGGCGTGGTACGGGTAGTTGCCCTCGCCGACCGGCACCAGCCGGTACGGGATCGGCCAGCCGGTCGACTCGTCGAGGAATTCGGTGGTGCTGGAGTAATCCGTCGAGATCACCGGCATCGCGCGCGCCATCGCCTCGGCGACGGTGAGGCCGAAGCCCTCGCTGCGGTGCAGCGAAACGTAAGCGGTGCTGGTCTCGTACATCTCGTGCAGCTCGGCGACGCTGAGGTAGCGCTCGATCAGTTCGATCCGGTCGTCGCCGCGGACCACCGCGCGCAGCCGTTCGGCGGCCTGCGGGTGCAGCTTCGAGTTGATCGCCTTGACCGTGAGCCGGACGTCGTCGCGGCCAGGGAACGCCCGCTGGAACGCTTCGACCGCGCCCCAAGGGTTTTTGCGCTCAGCGACGCTGTTGAAGTCGAAGGCGAACAGGAACCGCACCGGTTCGCCCTTGTCGCGTGCGGGCGGAGACGGCTCGCCCGGATCGCGCACCGGCACCGGGATCGTCTTGACCGGGATCGTCGAATGCGCGGCGAACGCCTCGCGGCAGAAGTCGCTGACCGTCCAGATCTCGTCGAGCATCCCGAACGCTTCGTGCTGCCACTGCGGGAAATCCTCGAGTTCCCACGCCCACAGCCCGATCCGGTAGCGCCCGGCGCCGACCTCGGGGTGGTTGGTCAGGATCGTGCGCGTCTGGTCCGCGTTCACCGCGAACACGCTGACCGGGAACCGCGGATCGCCGACCGTTGCCGGCCGCTCGATGCCGGTGCGGTTAGAGACCGCCTTCTCCTCCAGCACCGTGGCCACCGGAACGCCGCCGGTTTCGATCGCCTCGAGCACGATCCGGCCCATCTCGCCGAGCCCCAGCTCAGCGGTCAGGTAGCCGAGCAGGTTCACGCCGAACTCGTCGTGCGGCGGACGGGTCGCGACCGGTTCGGACGGCAGCGCCCACTCCGGCAGCCCGGCCTCGGAGACGCCGGACCCGGCGCACCAGTGCCGGAAACCGTCGGCGTCGTCGCCGTAGGGATGCGGGAACGCCATCTGCAGGTCGATCCGCGACGCCCAGATCGCGTGCGTCAGCCGGTTCAGCCCGGCCGCGGCCTGGCCCTGATCCTCCGGCGTGGCAAGCCATTCGCGCAACGCGAGCCCGCCGTCCTCGGCGTACGCGTGCGGCGGCGCGGGCTTCTTCTTGCGCTCGGCCTTGATCCAGCCCTCGCGGAAAACGCGCCGCGCGAGCTTCGGCACCGGCGTGCCGTCCTGGAAGTCCTTGAAGCCATACGGAATCGAGTCGAGCGACTCGGCGTACCCGGCTTCGCGCAGCTTCGTGCCGTACGAATCGCAGATGGCGCGAAGGTCGTCGTTGTGCGACAGCAGCACGCGCGGCTTGCGCGCGCAGTGGAAGCTGAGCAGCCACGGCTTCTCCGGCCGGTAGCCGCTGAAGTGGAAGAACCGCAGCTTCGCGCCGCCCGCGGTCAAGTTGCCGTCCTTGTCACGGCCGATCGGCCGCTCGTGGAGGTTCCAGTACGCGACGTCGAACCCGGGATCGGTGACGACGTGGTGCCGGAACAGCGACGGCACCTGGTCGACCCAGCGCTGGTCGGTGAACAGCTGCTGCTCGGGCGCGACGATCGCGTCGTGGCGCAGCCTTCCCGCCCAGAAGTCGAGGAACGGCCCAGCGCCGCGGCCAACGCCGATGAAGCCGAGGTTGAACATGCCGGTGCCCATGATCACCGCGTCGTCCGGCTCCATGCCGTCCTGCGGCAACGGGGTCAGGAAATGCGGCGCGAGCACGATGTCGTGCTCCTTGGCCAGCTCGGCGACCTCGGGAATCGGCGCGAACAGCTCGATGTCCGGGTCGAGGTAGATCGCGGCCTCGGACTCTTTCAGCAGCTCGCGCAGCAGGTACGGCTTGACCGACGTGGCCAGTTCGGTGACCGAGTACGCGGTCGCCATCCGCAGGTAGTCGTCCTCGTCGATGCCGAACGCGGCCGGGCCGACGACGGTGAGTCCGTCGCCGGCCCGTTCCGCCTGATCGCGCGGGGCATCGATGACCGCGATGACGAAGCGGCCGCCCGGATGGTGCTCGAGGTAGGACCGGGCCAGCACACGCGCGGCCGGCACGTAGTTGCGGGCGACGATCGTGCAGGCGGTGGTACCGGGCTCAGGCATCGGCGGTCAGTACCGTGAGCTGCTGGTTCAGCGCGGTGGTGAAGTCGGTCTTCGTCTGCTCGGCGGCCTTGCCGGACACCTCGACGCGGACGATCACATTCCCGTGCGCGTAGTGCCCGCGAGACTGGGCCGACTGGCCGTCCTTCGGGTCGATCGCGGTGGCGTAGACGCCGTTCGGGGCGGTGGTGTCGCGCTTGGCCCCGTTCGTGACCTGGACCTCCATCAGCTTCTCGGCCGCGTTCTTCGCCGCGGTCGGGCTGCTGGCCTGTGCGAGGAAAAGCGTGATCAGGTTGCCGTCGTCGAGGTGGTACACGACGAACTTGACCTTGGACGTGCCCGCCGCCTGGTAGGCGCTCAGTTCCTGCGGGTTGAGGTACTTCAGGGTGTCGACCTGCGAGAACGACGTGACGTCGTCGTGCGTCTCGGCCTTGCCCGGCATGCTCGCGACGCCGAGGGGGTCCGGCGGCTTCGGAGCCGACGACGGACCCGGCTGGTGCTGTGCGCTGGTCTGCTCGGTGCCGCCGCCTCCGCTGTCGCGGCCCCACAGCCAGTACGCGCCGAACGCGATGCCGGCGAGCACGATGACGGCGCCGACGATCGCGCCGATCTTCTTGCCGTTGCTCTTCTTCGGCTTGTCGCTGAAGTACTCCGGGCCCTGGCGGACCCATTCGGAGTCGCCGCCGGACGGGCCGAGCGGCGGAAGATCGCCGCCGCCCCACGGCGGGGTCTGGTCGCTCTCGGCCGCGTTCCACGGCTGCTGCTGCGGGAAACCCCCGGGCGGCGAGGACGGCGCGCCCTGCGGGAACCCGCCGGGCGGGGAGTAGTGCGCCTGCGGCTGGTGCTGCTGCGGCTGCACCACCTGGGTGCGCTCGGGACCGGCGTCCGCGGGCGGCTGCTGGGTCTGCCACGACTGCACGACCTGGGTGCGCTCGGCACCGCCGTCGGCGGGCGGCTGCTGCGGGGCCTGCGGCTGCTGCTGCGGCACGCCGCCGGGCGGGCTGACCGGGGCGATCACCTGCGTCGAGTCCGCGCTCTGGCTCTGCGGCGGCGGGGCGGGCTGGTCCTGCTGGCCCACGGCCGAGGACAGCACCTGATCACGCCGGATGCGATAGTCGTCCGCGGACAGTCGCCCTGACGCGAGCTCCTCGTCCAGCCGGCGCAGCTCCTCCTGCCAGGACACCAGGGCCCCCCTTATCTGTCGGCATGGCGACGGTCAATGCGTCGTCGCTACCCGATTGTGTGTGACGACGTGGACATTGTGCACGGGTGCGACCCCACGTGACCTGGCGGGTCGCCTTGTGCGCCGGGGTGTGTTCAGCTGGCGGGCAGCGCGGCCGCGACCTTCGCGCGGATCTCTTCCATCCGCGACCGCAGTGCCGCCGGATCCTGGCCGACCGGGCCCGACACGCCGATGCCGACCGACACTCCGCCGGAGGTGTACCAGAAGGCCAGCACGCGTCCGGCCGGGCTGCTCCCGGTGTAGAGCAGATCGGTGGCCGCAGGGCCGAGCGGGCTGCTGTCGAACCCGCCGGTGACGAGGTTCTGCCGCAGTCCCTGGACGAGCTGACCGGCCTGCGCCTTCGACGGCGTCGGGACGGCGATGAGCGTCGTGCCGCCGTCAGTGCTTCCGTAGGCGTGGTAGACGAGCTGGTCCGCGCCCGCGGCGCGCATGAGGTTCGCGTCGGCGTCGGAAACGGCCTTGGCCTGGACCGCCTTGTCCAGCGCCATGGTCGAGTTTTCCGGGCTCGGCGTGCCGGCCAGCGTGGGCAGCTTGTCCTCGAGCGAGGCGGGCTGGGTGTTCGGCGCGGACGAAGCGGCGGGCGGCGGCGCGGCGGTGTCGTTCGAATCGTTCTTGTTGCCGAGGAACCAGATGCCGCCGACGACCAGCGCCAGCACCACGAGCACGGCGAGCGACAGGAACAGCCAGGTCGGCTTCCCCCGGCGCGGTTTGGCGTCGTCCTCCCAGAGCCGACGCGGTTCCGGCTGGTTTCCGTTCGCGGGGATCGCCCCGAAGACCGCGGTGGGCCGGTCGTCGGCGGGGCTCGGCGCGGTGGTCGGCCGGTCGGTGGAGAACGGGGCGCCCGGGGTGTGCGCGAAGGCGGGCTGGGTCTTCTCGGACGCCGGGACCGCCGCTGTGGAGTTCGCGGAGTTCAGGAACGACTCGACCGCGGGCGGTTCGGGCGCGGGCATCGCGGGGTTGGTGCTGGCCCATCCGACGACTGGCTGGCTCGGCTGTTGCTGCTGGCCAGGGGTGTGCCACTGGACAGGTGCGACGCCCTGCCACGTGCCCGGCTGGGCGGGCATCGGCTGCTGGGGCTGATGCGGCGGGGGCGGGCTGGCTTGGCTCGGCGGCGTGACCGGGTTCTGCGGCGGGGAGAAGAAGGGCGCTGCCGGAGCGGTCGTGGAGGTCGCCGGATTGGCGGCGGGCTGCTCCGGCGTGGCGGTGCCTCCGGGCGGAGTGCTCGGCAAGGCGGTGCCGTCCGGTCCCAGCCGCAGGCTGGTCGTCGGGCCGTCGAACGGACCGTGTCCGGTCATCGTCGCCACGACCTGCGGAGTGCCTGCTGCGGTTTCCGGCGAGCCGCTGTCCGTGGAGGTGCTCGCTGCCTGGTTGCCCGGGGCGGGCGTGTCAGAGCTGCTGGCGGTCGCCTGGGCGTCCGGGGTGCTCCAAGTGGGCGACCCACTGGTCGACGGCGCGTCCTGCCGCAACGGCGACGCCACTGGCGAAGCCGCCCCGCCGCCCGACGCCTCGGCGAGCAGTTCGTCGCGCTGGCGGCGGTGTTCGGCGTGTCCGAGGCGGCCGGCGGCCAACTCCGCGTCCAAGCGCCGGAGCTCTTCCTGCCAGCTCATCACGCAACCCCCTGTCACCGGTTCGGGCGACAGTGTTCCACGCGCCCCGGCTCCGTGGGGCTCAGGTGCACAAGATCAGCCGAGATCTGCCCAGATCAGGCACCCGCTTCGCGAGCCGGCCGGTAAAGCGCGGGCGTCCGTACGATCGGGAGCATGTCCTCCGCGCGCGGTGCGCTCGCCGCCCTTGCCGTGGATCGGCTCGCCGGTCTCGACATCACCGCTGCCGAACTCGTCGAGGCCGGGGCACGAGCCGTCGGCGAGGGCCTCGAAGCGCCCTCCCTGCCCGAACTGGCCGCCCTCGACCACCGGAACCACCAGGCGGTTTCCGACGCCTTCTCGCACGTGGTCGAAGAGCTGGGCATCGAACTCCCGGCCGACGCGACCGCCGCCCAATGGCAGCTGCTCGGCGAACACCTCGGCGAGATGGTTCGCGGGGACGTCCCGCTCGCCGAAGGGGCGAAGAGCGTCAAAGCCCTCGACGGACGGCTCGGCCGCCCCGCCGCTCTCGCCGAGTTGCGCCAGTGGCTGGCGATGCTCGCGACCTGGATCCCGACCGACGTCACGCCGGTCAGCTACTGCGAGCAACAGGTGCTGCAGCAGGCGCGCGCGGTACTGGCCGGTCCCTGGCCGCCGGTCACCCGTTAAGCGGCAAAAACTGTCGTACATATGTTCTAAAATTGGGCGTGTACTGGGGAAACCATCCACCGGAAGGCGGCCGCCCATGACCTCTCCCAAGCCGGCTTACGTCACGTTGCCCACGTTCGTCGGATACAGCGCCAGCAAGGGCCCGTCGCGTTCGTCGTTCGTCCGCAGGCAGCGCCGGTTGTACGAGGACCCGGCCCGGGCGGCGTTCAACTACTACCGGCGCGCGGCGAACGCGATCCGGGCCGGCCGGGCGGCGCACCAGGACGAGGTGGCCATGCGCGCGCTGGTCAACAACGCCGACGAGCGCACCCGTCCGCATTACGCCGCCATCGCCGAGGGCTGGCTGCGCTATCTCGGCAGGCGGGATCCGAAGCTGGTGGAGGTCGGCCGGGCGAAGTTCGCGCTCGGCGAGCTGGAGATCGGGATCAGCCCGCAGCTGGGCCTGCGGAAGTCGAACGGCCGCCGGTTCGCCACCTGGCTGTACTTCAAGGAGGAGCCGCTCACCCGGGACGCCGCGCAGCTCGCGTTGTGGCTGCTCACCGAGGGCATGCCGGATCTGCTGCCGGGCGGGGAGGCGCTGGTCGTGGACGTGCGCCGGGCGAAGGAGTTCACCTTGTCGGCGCGGGACCGGGAGCGGCTGCGGCCGTGGGCGTTCAGCGAGGCGTCCGCGTTCGTCACGCTGTGGCGCGCCGCATAACGGCTGCGTGCATGACTGGCGGGGGCCTCGGGTAAGGAACCTGCGGACCGGGCGGTGTTTCCCGGTCCGCGGGCCACCCGGTCGAGTGACAGCTTGGCGCTCGGCTCCGGTGGACTGGACAATCCCGGCCCCGGACACGAAGCTTTCGGCAGTTTCGAGCCCGGCCGATGACTTCGAGGTCGACAAGTGAACGCTGCTGCAGCCTGGGAGCCGCTCTCGCGAGTGGCTGACGAACCAGCTTGGTATTGGGTGCACGACAAGCTCAGGTTCTGGCCGAGCACCTTCGCGCACGATTGGCCCGGCTTCCATGAGCCGCGCCCGTCGGCCGCCTGGGATCTCTCCACCGGCGAGTACGACCGCGCCTCGGCCGAGTTCCGCCTCGGCCCGTACGCGGTCGAAGAACACGACGTGGCCCGCGCGGTCCTGGCCGCCCTGCAGGAAGTCACCGCCGAGGACGACTGGCTGTGGGTCCTGCACTGGCAGCACCAGTCGTTCAAGTTCTGGCCGCACCGCATGCAGCCGGACGCGCCTTGGCCGGTCTCGGTCTTCCCGCGCGGCGACTACCACCTGTTCCTGGCTGCGGACTTCAGCTACGGCACTCTCGGCCACCCGTGGGAGCGCACCCTGTGCGTCTTCGGCGACAAACTGCTCCCCGCGGTCGAAAAGCACGCCGACGGCATCCTCACGAACCAGCTGCGCCGGGACGGCCAGCCCTCTGCGCTGACCCGCTGAGCACCGCCGCTGCTACCGTCTCGCACGTGTTCGAATACCACGGCTGGGTGACCATCGCCGCCACCACGACCGGCGACGACGACGCCGCCCTGCTGGAGCGCCTGGTCGAGCGAGTGCACCGCTCCCTGCGCGACACAGCCATGCTGGACCTGGTGGACCTGCGCTGGAGCGCGGGCCTGCCCATGCTCCATCTGGGTGGTCTAGACAAACACGGCGGAGCCATCACCCCGCAACTCCTGGAAACGTTCGCCCGAGTAGGAGAACTGGCCCCCGGCTCCTACGGCCTTTTGCACATCTGGGACGACCAAGACCCAGAAAACGACAACGCTTTCCAGGTCTACCGAATGGCCAGAGGCCAAATAACGAGCCAAAGCGACCCGCACCTGTCCCCAATAGCCCCCACAGTCCTGGACACCTACGAGCTATAACCACCAGATGCTGTGCACGGAACCCGCTAGACCGGCCTGAGACCTTTTCCGCTTGCTGCGCAAGCTACAAAGCCACCCCACTACCCATCCGCCACTCACCAGCACCGCGGGGGTCCGGGGGGCTCGGCCCCCCGGGAGATATGACGAGCGGCCCGTATCCACGCTTTTTGTGGATACGGGCCGCTCAGTCGCGAGCGGATGACGGGATTCGAACCCGCGACCCTCACCTTGGCAAGGTGATGCGCTACCAGCTGCGCTACATCCGCGTTAACCGCTTGGTGCTCGGTGTTGAAGACACTCTATACCGTCGCCTCGGTGACACTTTCGGGGGCCCCGTTATCCGCGTGGACCTGCTGAGATGTGGTGCTTGCGCGTTACGCCTAGCGCACAAGGGGTGACGACGGGCGCTCTGCTCCGTATGGTGTCCCCAATCGACTTCAGTGGTGAGTCCTTCGGGGGAGGAGGTGCCTTGCCGGATGACCGAGCTGGGCACGGCGCCGCCACCAGCGGCCTCGGAATCCGACGAGCAGGCACTTTTGAAGCGGCTGCGCGACGGCGAGGACGCCGCGTTCGGGGAGTTGTTCGAGCTGCATGCCGCGGCGGTGCGCAGATTGGCGCAGAGTCTTGCCGCGGATCGCTCTGAGGCTGAGGACATCACCGCGGAGACCTTCTTCCGCGTGCTGCAGGCGTTGCGCCGTGGTGCGGGTCCGCGGGATTACATCCGGGCTTATCTGCTGACGGTCGCGCGCCGGGTGTCGTGGGAGTGGCATGGGGCGCGGCGCGATGTCCCGGTGACTGACGACGAGCTGACGTTCCGGGCGGGCGCCGGGGTGGACACGCCTGCGCGGACGGCTGAGCACACGTTGATCACGACGGCGTTCACGAGTTTGCCGGAGCGGTGGCGCACGGTTTTGTGGCAGACCGAGGTCGAGGGCGAGCAGCCGGCGATGGTGGCTCCGCATTTCGGGTTGTCGGCGAACGCGACGGCGGCGTTGGCGCGGCGGGCGCGGCAGGGGTTGCGGGCGGCGTATCTGCAGGCGCATTTGTCGGTGAATCGCGGTCCGGAGACGTGCCGGGCGGTGGTGGAGAAACTGGGCGGGTTCACCGCGGGCAGTGTCACCGGCGCGGAGGCGGAGCGGATCAAGGCGCATTTGCTGGGGTGTCCGTCGTGCCGGGCGACGCAGGACGAGCTGCGGGATGTGTGTTCGTCGTTGCGGGCGCATGCCGGGGTGCTGGTGCTCGCGGTTCCGGCGCTGGCCGGGGTCGGGAAGGCCGCTGGTGCGGTCGCGACGGTGAAGAGCGTGCTGTTCGGCTCGAAGGTGAAGGTCGGGCTGGCGTTGGCGTCGACCGCGGCGGCGGGCGCGGTGAGCCTGACCGCTGGTCCGCTGGTGTTCGGTTCGCATCCGGTGCAGGACGTCGGTCTGGGCGGCGGTGCGCCGGAGCTGGCGTTGCAGCCGCCGGAGCAGCCTCCGCCGCCGGTGCCGCAGCAGGGTCCGCGGGTCATCTCCGGGAAGTTGAACGGCAGCGCCCGGCCGGCGCACGTGGCGGTGCATCCGGGTGTTTCGCAGCATTTGGGCGCGGCCGAGGTGCCGCCGTTGCCGCCGGTGCATCAGCCGGTGTCTGATCCGGATTCGTCGTCGTCCTCGACGTCGGATTCGGCCGGTTCGACGCCGCGCGATGATCTTCCCGGCCAGGAAAGCAGTCATTCGGGTTCGCCGATGACGAGCCGGTCGTCGAGCACTGAGTCGCGGTCGGATCTGGACACGTCCACGAATTCGTCCAGCCCGGGCGTGCTGAGCACGACGACGGACGGCACGACTTCTCCGTCGTACGTTCCGCCGACCTCGTCGTATGTGCCGTCGCCGGATTCGTACGTGCCGCCGTCGATCACGACGACGCCGGCGGGGTCGCGGCACGTCGCCCCGGCCGCTCCGATGTCGTCCGATCCCGCTGGCTCGCGTGGGTGCCCGAAGTCCGCCAAGTCCGCGAAGCCTTCAAAGCCCGTCAAGTCCGCCCCGTCTTCCCGGTCGGCCGAGTCCGGCAAGCCGGTGGAGTCGGCCAGGACGGATTCCACTTCCGGGCAGGATGTCACCGGTTCGGCCGATTCCTCAGCGGACACAAGCTCCCGAACAGCCAAAACCCGGCAAACCATCAGTAACTCTCAGTGAGCACCTCGCGCTCGACGGCACGGTCACGGTAACGTTGACCGAGTTCGACGTCGCCCGGGAGGCAACAGGATGAACCGGCTGGTGCGCGGCGAAGACGGTCGCCATTGGGTGGTCCGTGCCCAGATGGAGTGGCGGGCTCCCGCCACCGCAGACGATTTCGAACACGACGTCGCAGGCAGTTACGGACCTGGCATCGCGATGGTCGTGGTCATGGCGTTCCTGGTGATCGCCCTGGTGGTCTGGACACCGGATGTCGTGAAGGTGCCCGCGTGGGTGCTGCTGGCGTTGCTGCTGGTGGTGTTGTTCTTCCCGCTGCGGTGGATCCTGCGCCGTCCGTGGACGGTGGTCGCCGAGACCGAGGGCGACGTCGCGGGCGACCGTCCCTCGGAGCGCTGGGTCGGCACGATCCGCGGCATGTTCACCGTGTCCGGCGAGGTGAAGCGGATCTCGAAGACGATCCAGAAGCATTCGCTGCCGGACTTCGACGGTCCGCTGCACCCGGTCGAATAGACCTGGCCGGAACGGGACTGGCGCGCGAGACTGGTGCCATGCCCGAGTTGCCCGAGGTCGAAGCACTGGCCCATCACCTGCGCGAACACGCCGTGGGGAGCACCGTTTTCCGGCTCGACGTCGCGTCGCTCAGCGTGCTGAAGACCGCGGTGCCGCCGTACACCGAGCTGCACGGCCGCGAGATCACCGACGCGACTCGGCACGGCAAGCATCTGGACGTGGTCCTCGGCGATCTGCACCTGGTGGTGCATTTGGCGCGTGCTGGCTGGCTGCGCTGGTCGGACGGGTTGTCCCCGGCTCCGCTGAAGCCGGGGAAGGGGCCGATCTCGCTGCGGGTGCATCTGGAGTCGGCGTCTGGTCCTGGCTTCGATCTGACCGAGGCGGGGACGAAGAAGGGGCTCGCGGTGTGGATCGTCGCGGATCCTTCCGAGGTGGCGAGTGTGGCTCGGTTGGGGCCGGACGCGCTGGCGGTCGATGCTTCGCGGTTGCGGGAGTTGTTCCAGGGCAAGGGGACTCGGCTGAAGTGGGCGTTGACTGATCAGTCGTTGATCGCGGGGATCGGGAACGCGTATTCGGACGAGATCATGCATCGGGCGAAGCTGTCGCCGTATGCGACGGTGGGGAAGCTGGACGAGGGGGCGTTGGAGGTGCTGGCCGAGGCGATCCGTGAGGTGGAGACGGACGCGGTCGAGCGGTCGGTGGGGCAGAAGGCGGCGAGGTTGAAGGGGGAGAAGCGGTCTGGGCTGCGGGTGCATGCTCGGACTGGGCTGCCTTGTCCGGTTTGCGGGGACACTATTCGGGAGATTTCGTTTGCGGATAAGTCGTTTCAGTACTGTGCGACTTGTCAGACCGGGGGGAAGCCGTTGGCTGATCGGCGGATGTCTCGGTTGTTGAAGTAGGGGTGGGGGCGGCTCGTCGCCTGGCGGCGACATTGCTTGTGGTTCTTCTTGGGGCACCCCGAAGCCCAGTGTGCTGACGGTTCGGGGGTGCTTGTCAAGGCGGGAAAGATGCCTTGACAAGC